>LUYR01000519.1 GCA_001603335.1 Rhodospirillales bacterium Alpha_05
CGGCGCGAACCTCGCCGCCGCCCTGGTCGGCTTCTGCGGCGGCGCGCTGGTGGCGCTGCTCGGGGTGTCGCTGATGCTCTATTCCTTCGGCCCGCAGCACCCGCTCGGGATGTCCTGAAAAAGTGCCGCCGCCGGTTTCCCGGCGGCGGCGGAAGCGTCAGTTCGCCTTCATCCCCTTCACCAACGTCTCGATGTTGTAGCGGAACATCTTGAGGTATGTGGGCGCCGGGCCAGCCGGGCCGGTGAGGGATTCCGGATAGAGGGTGCCGCCGAGCTTCGCGCCGGTCGCCTTGGCGATCTGCTTCGCCATGCGCGGGTCGGTGGAGTTTTCGAGGAACACCGCCTTGATCTTCTCCCCCTTGATCTGGTCGATCAGCTTGGCGACGTCGGCGGCCGAGGCCTCGGCCTCAGTCGAGATGCCCTGCGGCGCAAGGAATTCGACGCCGTATTCCGCGCCGAGGTAGCCGAAGGCCTCGTGGCTGGTGATCACCTTGCGCTTCGCCGCCGGGATCGCGGCGAGCTCCTGTTTCGCCCAGGCGTCGAGCGCGGTCAGCTTGGCGGCGTAGGCCTCGCCGTTGGCGGCGTAGTCCTTGGCGTTGGTCGGGTCGGCCTTGGCGAGGGCGGCGGCGACGGTGCGGGCGTAGGCCGCGCCGTTGGCGGCGCTGTTCCACACGTGCGGGTCGGTGACGGTCTCGCCCTCCTCGTCCATCTCGCGGGTGGCGATGCCCTGCGACGCGACGACGAGGTCCTTGCCATAGCCCGAGGCGGCGATCAGCCGGTCCATGAAGCCTTCGAGGCCGAGGCCGTTGACCACCACCAGGTCCGCCTTCGCCAGGACTTGCGCGTCCTGCGGCGTCGGCGCGAAGGCGTGGGGGTCGCCTTCCGGCCCCACCAGGGTCATCACCGCGACGTGCGACCCGCCAACCTCGCTCACGATGTCGCCGAGGACGCTGAAGCTCGCGACCACGTCGAGGGGTTTCGCATTTGCCGCGCCGCCCCAGCAGGCGGCGAACGCGGCGGCGGTGAAGGCAATCAATCTGGATTTCATCGGGTTCTCCCTAGCGGTGAAAATGGCGGCGGTGGACGACCCGGTTGAACAGACCGCCGTGCCGCCCGAAAACGATCGACGCGCCGTAGGCCGCCGCCGCGACCAGCACGATCGACGGCCCGGAGGGGGCGCGGACATGGTAGGAAACCAGCAGGCCGAGGTAGCCCGAGAGCAGCGCCACGCCGATCGCGACGCCCGCCATCGTGGCCACCTCGCGCGCCCAGAAGCGCGCGGCAAGCGCGGGCAGCATCATCAGCCCCACCGCCATCAAGGTGCCGAGGGCCTGGAACCCGGCGACGAGGTTGAGCACCACCAGCACCAGGAAGACGAGGTGGTAGAACCCGCCCCGCCCGCCGACCGAGCGCAAAAAGCCGGGATCGCAGCACTCCATCACCAGCGGCCGGTAGATCGCCGCGAGCACGATGGTGCTGAAGCTGGCGATGCCGCCGACGAGCAGCAGCGCCGGATCGTCGACCGCGAGAATGGTGCCGAAGAGGATGTGCAGCAGGTCGAGGTTGTTGCCGTGGGTCGACACCAGGATCACCCCGAGCGCCAGCGATGCGAGATAGAACCCGGCGAGGCTGGCGTCCTCGCGCAGCAGGGTGTTGCGGCTCACCGCCCCCGCCACCACCGCGACGACCAGCCCCGCCGCGATGCC
>LUYR01000520.1 GCA_001603335.1 Rhodospirillales bacterium Alpha_05
AAAAATCTTATCGCGCTTCGCGCAAAACAAGCGGGGTCTGGGGCCTAAGGCCCCAGCGGGCCCGGGCAGCGCCCGGACCTTCCCCCTTAACTTACCGTCACTTCAGCGCGGCGTACTTGCCGTCGTTCCACTTGTAGACGACGAAGGCCGGGACCTTGAGGTCGCCCTTGGCGTCGAACGAGAGTTCGCCGATCACGGTCGGGAAGGTGCCCGAGGCCATGGCGTCGCGGAGCGGCTGGTACTTGATGCTCTTGGCCTGCTTGGCGGCCTGTTCGAAGAGCTGCATCGCGGCGTAGGCGTAGAGGACGTAGCCTTCCGGATCGATGTTCTTCTTCTTGAACTCGGCGACCACCGGGGCGGCGGCCGGGTTCTCGCGCGGATCGGGCGAGAAGGTGAACATCACGTTGTTGGCGGCCGGGCCTGCGATCGAGGGCAGTTCCGAATTGGTCATGGTGTCGCCCGACATCACCTTGAGGTCGAGGCCGGCTTCCTTGGCCTGGCGCACGATCAGGCCGACTTCGGTATGGTAGCCGCCGTAGGCCATCACCGTGACGTTCATCGACTTCAGCTTGGTGATCAGGCTGGAGTAGTCGCGCTCGCCGGCGGTAATCGATTCCTCGATCACCGGCTTGATCCCCTTGGCCTTGATCGCCTTCGCCATTTCGGTGGCGAGGCCCTTGCCGTAGGCGGATTTGTCGTCGATCACGGCGATCTTGGCGTCGGGGAATTTCTTCGCGATGAAGTCACCCGCGACCATGCCCTGCTGGTCGTCGCGGCCCATGATGCGGAAGATGTTCTTGAGGCCGCGCTCGGTGACCTGCGGGTTGGTCGAGACCGTCGCCATCGGGATCTGGGCTTCGTTATAGATATCCGAGGCGGGAATGGTCGAGCTCGAGCACCAGTGGCCGTGCATGAAGGCGATGTTCGAGGTCGCCATGCGGTTCGCCACCGCCACGGCCTGCTTCGGGTCGCAGGCGTCGTCGCCCACTACCAGTTTCAGTTTTTCCCCCAGCACACCACCGCGCGCGTTGATGTCGGCAACGGCGAGTTCCGCCCCCTCGCGGATCTGATCGCCGGCAGAGGCATATTGGCCGCTCATCGGTCCGGCGATGGCAACCGCGGTTTCCGCGAACGCCGGGGCCGCGCCGAGCGCGGCGGCAACCAAACAAACGCCTCCAACTAAGGACTTGCGCATCCGAAATCTCCTTTGTGTTTTCTTGATATTCGGGACGAAGCCTCCCTCCTGCCCACGTCTGCCGCGCGGTTCAGGGCACCCTCACCTCAGTTCATTCAAACCAAAAGCTCTTGAATGTACCCTGGCAATGCGAAAGCCGCCAGATGAACCTCGGGCGTGTAATATCGTGTGGCGAGCCCACGCGACTGGACGATGGTGCGGATCGATTCGACGCCGAGGCGGCGCAGCGACGCGTCGTTGGAGGCCCAGCCGAGGGCCATCAGGCCGCCGACGTAGGTGGGCACCGCGCACACGCTGAAGGTGACGTCGGAAAACGCCGAGGCGAGGCGACGATAGGAGAGCGTGAGGCCGCGCGGCTGGCGGAAGGGCACGCCGCTCTGGGTGACGACGACGCCGCGCGGGTTGAGAATGCGGGCGCAGTCGGCGTAGAACGCCTCGGTGAACAGCGCCTCGCCCGGTCCTTCCGGGTCGGTGGAATCGACGATGATCACGTCGAAGCGTTCGGCGGTGTCGCGCACGTAGGCGAGGCCGTCGCCGATCTCGACCGCGACCCGCGGATCGTCGAACGCCGCCGAGAGGCTCGGCAGGAAGCGTTTCGAGGCTTCGACCACGGCGGCGTCGATCTCCGCCATGACGATGCGTTCGACCGGGTGCTTGAGGAGTTCGCGCAGGCAGCCGCCGTCGCCCCCGCCGACGATCAGCACCGACTTGGCCGCGCCGTGCGCGACCATCGCCGGGTGGACGATCATCTCGTGGTAGACGAACTCGTCGGCGGTGGTGGTCTGCACCACCCCGTCGAGCGCCATCATCGTGCCGAAGCGCGCGGTCTCGAAGACCTCGAGCTTTTGGAACGGCGTGGTTTCGGCGTGGAGCAGGCGCACGCCTTCGAACGCCTGCATCCAGTCGTCGTACAGCGCCTCGACGAACCGTGTCACCACGTCGTCATCCCGCGCTTATGCTCGTTCAGCGTGATGTGCGCCGGATGGAAGGCTTCCTTGAGGCGCGGAATGCAGAGGTAGGGATCGCACGAGCCGCACATGAAGATGTCGAGCGCCGCGTAGTTGCGCTCCGGCCATGTGTGGATCGAGATATGGCTCTCGGCCAGCACCACCACGCCCGAGATCCCGCCGTTGGGCGTGAAATGGTGCAGATGGGTGTGCAGGATCGTCGCCCCGGCCTCGATGGCCGCGGTGGTCAAAGTCTCTTCGACGATCTCGAGACGATCGAGATTGGTCGCCCCCCAGAGATCGATGATGAGGTGCGTCCCGGCGAACTTCACGCCGTCGCGCTCGACGAAATAGTCGTTATCGTTATCGACAACAGGCCACAAGCGAGCGCCCGCGGGTCGAACCGCGACCGTACTTACCGAACCGATTTGGGAGTCTCTCAGATTCGCTTCCGAGTTCATCCCCAGTTGGGTGGCCAGAGAAGCATTTTGCATGATTCCCCACTCCTAACCAGCAGATGGACCAGACATTTCTGGAACGCGTGTTGTGGGGTATGGGGTCCATGAATGCAAGAAAAATTTCTCCGGCCCCATGCATGGTGGTCATGCAATGGCAGGGCCCGACCCATGGATGTTGCCGCTAATCAGTTGATTCCGCTTAAGCCAGATTCCTTCATACGAGTCTTGTACTCGCCCAGGAAGGAGCGGAAGTTTTCCGCCTGTTTGATCTGTTCTTCCACCGAAGCCATGTCGATCAGGCCGGGACTGGTGCGGTTGGTGAGGAGATTGAAGGCGTCGAACTCGGGCGTCGCGTTCATGAACGGCAGGTAGTCGCGGCGCAACTGCGCGATTTCGCGGCGCTGGTCGGAGAGGCGGAGCGCGGTCACCCACTGCAGCACCCGCTGGCGCATCGGCGCCGACATCTGGGTGCCGGGATCGGGCGCGCGCACGGTGCGCGACAGGGCTTCCGCCGCGCCGGTCCAGTTCTGCCGCCGCCATTCGATCTCGGCCTTCAGCAGGTTGGCGTCGTCGCCGTTGTCCGAGTTCAGAATCTTGAGCGCCTCGGCGGCTTGGCCGAGGTCGGCGAGGGCACGGGCGCGGAGCAGCTCGCGCTGCTTCACCATCTCGGCGGGCAGACCGGGGGTCTCCGAGCTCTTGAGCGCGGCGAGCGCGAGCGCGGGCTGGCGGTTGAGCAGCTGCACCACCGCGAGGCGGGCGCCGACGCGGCTCTTCTCCTGGCCCGAGAGACGGGTCTGGACCTGATGGTCGAGGAGCGCGGCGGCCTGGTCGAGCAGATCGACCGAAACCAGCCGGTCGGCGAGCTTGCGGATCATCTCGTCGCCTTCCGCGCCGGGCGGCGCGAGTTCGCGGAATTCCTCGAACAGGGCGATGGCGCGGATCGGCGGCATGTCGTCGGCGCGGTTGTTGAGATAGAGCTCGCGGAAGGTGGTGCGCATCAGCTCGGTGACGTCCTTGACGTTCGGCGACGCGCCGAAGTAGCCCGCCATCTGCTTCAGCACCCGCAAGCCGTCGCCGTACCGCTTCGCGCCGAGTTCGAGTTCGGCAAGCTTCTTCAGCAGCGTGTATTCGAAGTCGTCGCCACGCCAGGCGAAGCGCAGTCGGTCGAGGCCGTCGATCGCGGCGGCGTCGGAGAGCTTGCCCATCTTGTGCATCATCACGATGCGGGCGAACGCGGCGCGGGCGCGGAACGGCCGCACCCCGGTGGCTTCGGCGCGCTCGTAGTCGGAAATCGCGGAATCGAGGGCCCCGGCGGCGGCGTGCATGCGGCCGGTGAGGTAGGCGATCTCGGCGGTTTCCTGGATCGAGGGATCGTCGCGCTTGGCGAGGTCGAGGAAGTTGCGCACGCCGACGTCGTCGCCCGCGTCGGCAAGGGCGGTGGCGCCGTCGAGGGCGAGGCGCGACCGCAGCCGCGCCGGGTAATCCTTCAGCACCGGTGCGGCGGCGCGCACCTT
>LUYR01000521.1 GCA_001603335.1 Rhodospirillales bacterium Alpha_05
AGGGCTGGCAGGCCGCGCCGCAGCCGATCCTGCCGGTGACGCTCGCCGACCTCGCGGCCCAGGTGGTCGCGGCGGAAGGCCTGCACAACGCCTGGATCATCCCCGGCACCCGGGTGCAACGCTCGCATACCGAAATCGACGTGATGCGCGGCGAGGAAGTCCAGATCTTCGGCGCGCTCGACCTCCTGGGCAAAACCGAGGGCCTGCTCTGCCTCCCCGGCACCCACAGCAAATGGGCGACGGTGGTGGACGGCGCGCTCACCCACTTCACCACCTCGATGACCGGCGAAGTCTACGAGGCGATGCTCGGCCACACCATCCTCGCCAAAACCGCCGACCGCGCCGCGCCGTTCAGCGAGGCCGCGTTCCGCAAAGGACTCGAACAGGCGCACGGCGAGGGCGGGCTGCTCCACCTGCTGTTCTCCACCCGCTGCCGCTCGCTCTACGGCGACCTCACCCCCGACATCACCCCCTCCTACCTCTCGGGCCTGCTGATCGGGGCGGAAGTCCTCGCGATGCGCGCCCACTACCCGCAGGCCGACGAACTTATCGTGGTGGCGAGCGACGCCCTGCGCGGCCCTTACGGCATCGCGCTGGCCGAGGCCGGGTTCAAGACCACCAGCGTCGCCACCAAGGCCGCCTCCCTCGCCGGAATCGGCGCGGTGGCGCGGAACCACAAACCCCTGGAGTCCCGCGCCGTAGAAAATTGCACTCAGCTTTGACAAGCTGACGCAAAATCATCCTCCGATCGGCCGAACTTCGCGCAAACTTTGACAACTCTTCCGCCACGCGCCGGGCTAGAGTTTTTCAAAGGTAGACATTGCGGGAAAGGCGGCACACATGCGCACCATCGGCCTGATCGGCGGAATGAGCTGGGAAAGCACGATCACCTACTACAAGGTGATCAACGAACGCGTCCGCGAACGCCAGGGCGGCCTCGCCTCCGCCAAGATCGCCCTCTATTCGGTCAACTTCGCCGAAATCGTCGAGATGCAAAAGGCCGGTCGCTGGGACCTCGCCACCGAAGCCCTCGCCCAAGCCGCCAAGGGCCTGGTCAAGGCGGGCGCGGACTGCATCCTGATCTGCACCAACACCATGCACCTGATCGCCGACCCGGTGCAAAAAGCCGCAGGCGTCCCCCTCCTCCACATCGTCGACGCCACCGGCGCGGCGCTCAAAGCCAAGGGCGCGACCAAGCCCCTCCTCCTCGCCACCCGCTACACCACGGAACACCCGTTCTACGCCGAACGCCTCCGCGCCAACTTCGGCCTCGATCCCCTGATCCCCGAAGCCGCCGACCGCGATACCCTCCACAACGTGATCTTCGACGAACTCTGCCAAGGCGTCGTCAAAGACTCCTCCCGCGCCGCCTTCCAAGACATCATCGCCCGCAACATCGCCAAAGGCGCGGACGCGGTGATCCTCGGCTGTACCGAAATCGGCCTCCTCCTCAACCAGTCCCAAATCCCCCTGCCCGCCTTCGACTCCACCCTCCTCCACGCCGCCGCCGCGGTCGACTTCGCGCTCAGCGAAGCGGTGGCGTTCGCATAAAGAGCGGGGCTCCGCCCCGGACCCCGCCGGAGGGCCTCGGCCCTCCGGACCTCCCTTTCGTTTTTTGCCGCGAAGCGGCTATCAGCCTTCACGCCGCGTGATGGCTTTATCGCGCTAC
>LUYR01000522.1 GCA_001603335.1 Rhodospirillales bacterium Alpha_05
GCGGTGGTGTGGAAGGCGTCGACGGCGGCGCGGCTGGCGGCGGCGAGGCAGACGTGGGTGCCGTTGCCGGGGGTGGCCGGTTGGCCGTCGTGGGGCGCGGTGATCCAGAATTCGGGGTGCTCGCGGCCCCAGGCGGCGGCGACGCCCGGAACCTCCATTTGCAGCGATAGGCCGAGCGCGGCCATTACCGCGTCGTAGAACGCGCGGGCCTTCGGGTAGTCGTTGGTCCCGAGGGACACATGGTGGACGCAGCTCATTTCGTTCTCCTGTTGCGTAGGTCCGATACCTATACCGCGTTGCGCGTCAAAACCTGTCAGCAGTCTGAGTGCCCGTGCGCGCCGGACCCCGGCGCATACACTCGCACTCCATACAATAGTATTCGCGATGATCCCGCCTTTATCGCGAGATCAATGCAATCGCATTCAGAAGTAGTCTTCTGCCGCGGACGCCGTGTCCGTAACAAGCAGAGGCTACAATTATGTCAAATCGACTTCTTCCTTTCCTCGACACCATCGAAACCCGCTTCGGACCCCGGGCCGAGATCGGGCGATATTTCCTGATGATCGCCGAGGAGGCCCGCCAGCACGGGGTCTCCTGGCACATGATGGGCGGCTTCGAGCGGTTGATGGAGGTCAACCGCCAACACGTCGCGTCGTGGGATTCCCTCGCGCCGATGTTCGACCCCGAATACTCGGACGTGACCGCGGAGAACACGATCTACGTCGAGGGCCAGCACGACGGCGAACCGGTGGTGACGCTGGCGCTGCGGCGCTACGACTGGCCCAACTCCTCGCTCAAGGAGGAGTGGGAATCCGGGCGGTTCGCCTATCGCGATCCCGAGCGCCTGCGCAAGCCCGGCGAAATCTGGACCGCGTCGAGCGCGGCCGCGGCCCACATCCGCGGCCGCGTGGCGTATGGCGGGGGCGTCTGGTGCCGGCGGGATTTCCGCGCCAAGCGGCTTCCGGTGCTGGTGATGGCCCTGGTGCGGAGCATCCCCCTCACCCTCTGGGACCAGGACTACACCATCGGGGTGATCGAGACCGGCGGCCTCTCGCGCACGCTCCTGCCGCTCTATGGCAACCCCCACGCCGAGCCCGGAATGCGGGTCGACGGCGGGTGGCGCAACGTCGACTGCACCCTCACCTGGCAAACCCGCGATGAGGCCACCGCCATCATCGTCGATCACGTCTCACGCGGGTCGGATCAGGCGGATCATCGGCACGGAGGAGACGAAGGTATCGTTGCCCTTGGTTCGCCAAGGTAACACCAGGCGTTCGTAACGCGCCCAAAGCCTGGAGCCGTCCTGGTGCGTGATCAGCGCCTCGATGAGCTCCAGGCGAGGCGTCCTCTCGCGGGCCGCGGTAAAGTAGGCCTGCGTTGTGGGAAGAATGTAGTCGATGTCCGGGTGCTCCCGGACATCGCACCCCTGGTAGCGTTCGCTCGAGCGGTCGCCGAAGCGGTTATAGGTCGAGGGCCAGGCCTCGATGATGCAGCGGTCCCGCCCCGGCAACCAGGCGACCGTCCCCTGCCCGAACACCGGGTTGTCGGCGAGCGCCTGGATGTTCGGCGTGTCGACGTAGCCATGCGCGGCCTTCCACGCACGAAACGCTTCGCACAAGGCCGCGCGCTTCGGGTGCTCGAGGCGCGGCAGCGCGAGATCGAAGATGTTCGGCGTGAACCCCTTGGCCGTCGGCGTGGTTTCCTGGAGCGCCCGCAACCGTGCGACCGCGTCGTTGAGGTTGGCGAGCACCTCGAGCGGCGTGAAGGCGCGACTGGCGCGCTCGATCACGATGCGCGGCGGTTCGTTCAGCAGCAGCAGCTCGAGGATACGGTCGAAGCAGGCCGGGGGGAACAGGGACGGCTGCACACAAATATACATGTATCGCGGAAGAATTTTGACCGCTGCAAACCCCAGGTTGCGGGTCGCATAGCGCGAAATATCGACGTCGGCGCCCCAATAGCCGAGGTATTTGGTGAACTCATAACTGTACGGATTCCACATCCGCCCGTCGGGACCGACAAGGATGTTCATTTCCGTTCCCTCAAACGGTGCCATCAACAGCAATCATACGCGCCGATAAACTGCCGTTACCATCAAGGCTAGAGTCATTTGCGCGGGCATTCAAGACATAGCTGTCGGGATTCGGGGCAATTGCGGCACGAACGGGGCATTGCGTCACGAACCCCTCGCCACGATCCATCCGGCCCCGGGGCCGTGGGTGGAGATCACGCCTCCTGCCCGTCCTGTGCCCACTCGGGCCAGTTCCGCAGCACGTCGGCAAGCGCCAGGGCGGCGCGGTTGAGGGGGTAGTCGCGCGCCCAGGCGAGCACCGCGCGGCGGCGCAGGGTGACGTCGGAAAACCGCATCACCGCGAGCGCCCCCGCCGCGACGCCAAGACGGCAGGCGGCACGGGGGAAGACCGAGCAGGCCATGCCGCGCGCGACGAGGTCGAGCTGGAGGTTCATCGAGGCGAGCTCCACCGGCACGGTAACCGCGAGGCCGCGCGCCTGCGCCGCGGCCTCGACCGCGGCCCGCAGGCCATGCTCCTGCGCGGGGAG
>LUYR01000523.1 GCA_001603335.1 Rhodospirillales bacterium Alpha_05
CGCGGCGGCGAAGCGGCAGATCGTGGTGTCGGTCCTCGCCTTTGCCGTCGCCGCCCCGGCGATGACGCTCGCGGGCTACACCGGCGCGGCCTACTTCGCCGTCGCGGGCGCCACCGGCGGCTACTGGCTGTGGGTCGCGCTGGCGCAAAAGGGCGCCGACGACGCCGCCTGGGCGCGGCGGATCTTCGCCTGCTCGATCTTCGCGGTGATGGCGCTGTGCGTGATGATGTCGGCGGATTTCCGCGTCGGCGTCGGCCTACCCATCGGGGGCGGAAGACTCTAGGCGTGCCGCGGTCGCGCCGCCACCCGCGCGGCACAGCGAAAACAGGTGTGCATGAGCCCTAGGCATTTCAAGAACAAGAAAAAATTTCACCTAAACTCCCTCGTGCCAGCCGCCAAAACCCCTCCAAATCGTTTGACTCGTTCTAGGCCGAATCCGAGAATACGGGTGGGAGCAGGGCTCATTCCTATTTTGCTTTCAAGGCGTATCAGGATTCATAAACCTTGCATTGGAGGAACGATCGCATGATCGGGAAATGGAAAGTTTTGGGTGGTTTGATCGCGACGGCGGTGGTGGCCGCGACCGCCGCGCCCGCGTTCGCCGAAGACTGGAAACCGCAGCGGCCGATCGAGATCATCGCGCCCGCGGGTCCCGGCGGGGGCTGGGATCTTCTCGCGCGCACGATGCAAAAGGCGCTGACCGAGGAGAAGCTGGTCGACAAGCCGATCATCGTCACCAACAAGCCCGGCGGCGGCGGCGCCTCCGGCTGGAACTACCTCAAGGGCAAGGCCGGGCAGGGTGAATTCCTCGCCGCCAACTCGCCGCTGATCCTGCAGAACAACCTGCTCGGCAAGAGCGACCTCACCTACAAGAACTTCTTCATGCTCGCCAACCTGATGGCCGAGTGGGAAGTCGTCGCGGTGAAGGCCGACAGCCCGTGGAAGACCGGCAAGGAATTCTTCGAGGCGATGAAGAAAGACCCGAGCAGCATGCATATCGGCGTCGGCCCGGCGCTCGGCAACGACGACCACATCCAGTTCCTCACCCTCACCAAGGCCTTCGGCGCGGATCCGAAGCAGGTGAAGTTCGTCGTCTACCCGAACACCGCGGCGGAGCAGATTCCGGCGCTTCTGGGCGGCCACATCCAGGCGATCACCATCAGCCTTGCCGAGACTCTCGAGCAGGTGAAGGCGGGCAAGCTCCGTCTCCTCGGCGTCAGCTCGCCCGAGCGGGTGAAGGAACTGCCGAACGTCGCGACCTGGAAGGAACAGGGCGTCGACTTCGTGTTCCCGCACTGGCGTGGCGTGATGGCGGCCCCCGATCTGTCGCCGGCGCAGCAGAAGTTCTGGACCGACACCATCGATAAGATGGTCAAGTCCAAGACCTGGAAGACCTCGCTCGAAACCCTCGGCTGGGACGACTACTACACCCCCACCAAGGGCTACAACGACTTCCTCGCCAAGCAGGACAAGGAGATGCGCGAAAGCCTCACCGACGTCGGCCTGATCAAGTAGTCACGCCGCCGGTTTCAACCCTGGACGCGGAACGGGCCCACCCGTTCCGCGTGGCTTTTGCAAATTTCGGGGGTGGCTTTCGATGACCAAGAACTCGACGACCGGCTGGTTCGCCGTGGTGCTGGGGTCGCTGTACCTGTTCGGCACCACCCTGGTGCCGGTGTTCGACGCCGGCGACCAGGTCGGCCCGCGCGCGTTTCCCTATCTCGTTTCCGCGGTGGTGATCCTCTGCGGTCTCGGCCTGATCGTGCAGGACCGGCGCAACGCCAAGCGCGTGCCGTTCTCCTGGGGCTTCGCCGCCGACCGCGCGATCTGGCTCAAGATCCTCGCGACCATGGCTGCGGGCATCGTCTACGGCCTCGTCCTCGACGATCTCGGCTACCTGATCGCCACCTTCCTGTTCATGATCGTGGTCTCCGAGCTGATCAACGTCGGCCGCCACGTGCAGAACCTGGTGATCGCGGTGGTGTTCTCGGTGGTGACGTTCATCTCCTTCGCCCTGATCCTCAAACTCAGCCTACCGAGGGGACTCCTCGGCGGCATTCTGCCGTTCTGAAGGAGAGCTGAAACATGGAAGCGGTCCTCCACAACCTCGGTCTCGGCCTCGAAGTCGCGCTGACCCCCACCAACATGATGTGGGTGTTCATCGGCGGCCTGCTCGGCACCATCATCGGCATGTTGCCCGGCCTCGGCCCGGCAACCGGCGTCGCGGTGCTGATCCCGATCACCTACGGGATGAACCCCGGCACCGCCCTGATCACCATGGCGGCGGTCTACTACGGCGCGATGTTCGGCGGCTCGCGCGCCTCGATCATGATCAACACCCCCGGCGACGCCTCGGCGATCGTGTCGTGCTTCGACGGCTACCCGATGGCGAAAAAGGGAAAGGCGGGCAGCGCGCTCGCGATCTCGGCGATCGCCTCGTTCGTCGGCGGCATGATCGGCATGGTCTGCCTGGTGTTCTTCACCGAGCCGGTCGCGGCGATGGCGCTCAAATTCGGCCCGGCGGAAAAGTTCTCGCTGATGCTGTTCGCCCTCACCGCCACGATCACCTTGTCCGAAGGCAGCATCCTCAAGGGCTTCATCGCCATGGGGATCGGCTTCATGCTCGCCACCATCGGCATCGACGGCCAGTCCGGCGCGATCCGCTTCACCATGGGGATCGAAAACCTCCAGGACGGCATCGACTTCCTGGTGGTGATGATCGGCCTCTACGCGGTCACCGAGGTGTTCAAGAACTTCAGCGCGATGGACGTGAAGTACGACATCGACGCCAAGTCGATCGGCCGGGTCTGGGTGAGCTGGGCCGATTTCAAGAAATCCATCGGCCCGATGCTGCGCGGCAGCCCGCTCGGCTTCCTCGTCGGCGTGCTGCCGGGCGCGGGCGGCACCATCGCCACCTTCCTCTCCTACGCGGTGGAAAAGTCGGTGAGCAAGAAACCCGCCGAGTTCGGCAAGGGCGCGATCCAGGGTCTCGCCGGACCGGAATCCGCCAACAACGCCTGCTCCTGCGGCGCGCTGGTGCCGCTCCTCACCCTGGGTATCCCCGGCTCCGGCACCGCGGCGGTGATGCTCGGCGCGCTGATGATGCTCGGTGTCCGGCCCGGCCCGATCCTGTTCGAGCAGCACCCCGAGATCGCCTGGGGGGTGATCGCCTCGATGCTCGTCGGCAACATCATGCTGCTGCTGATCAACCTGCCGCTCGCGGTGCCGCTGGTGCGCCTGTTGAAGATTCCGCAGCGGATCATGCTGCCCCTGATCCTCGGCATGGGCTACATGGGCACCTACTTCCTCAACTACTCCTCGTTCGACTTCGTCCTGGTGTCGCTCGCGGCGCTGGCGGGCTACATGCTGGTCAAGCTCAGCATTCCGATCCCGCCGTTGGTCCTGGCGCTGATCTTGGGCGGCATGACCGAGCAGTCGTTCCGCAACTCGCTCACCATCGCCAACGGCTCGCTCTCGATCTTCTGGGAGCAGCCGATCTCGCTCGGCTTCCTCATCCTCGCGGCGATCTCGCTGGTTTGGGCGCTGAACAAGCAGAAGAAGCTGATGAAGATGCCGTCGGAACCCGAAGAGGAGGCGGATTGACGCGGATTTTCCTTTCTCCCATCTCAGGATAAGGAAAACACGCGGGAGGCGAGGGTGACGGAGACGCACGCGGGCGAAGTGCCGGTGATCTGGCTGCTGGGCAAGACCCAATCGGGGAAGACCAGCATCGTCTCCGAGATCACCGGTGCGGACCGCGCCGAGGTCGGCTCCGGCTTCGCCCCCAAGACCCGCACGGCGCGGCTCTACGACTTCCCCGCCGAGGCTCCGGTGTTGCGCTTTCTCGACACCCGGGGCCTCGGCGACGCCGCCGACTACGACCCCAAGGACGACATCGCCTTCGCCGCCCAGGCCGCGCACGTGATCCTCGCGGTGGTACGCGCCGACGACGCCCACGTCGGCGAAATCGTCGCGGTGGCGAAAAAAGCCCGCACCAAGCACCCGAGCTGGCCGGTGATCGTCGCCCAGACCACGCTCCACAACCTCTATCCCAAAAATTTCTCCCACCCGCAGCCGTACCCGTTCACCGGCACCGATGCCGACTTCGACCTGCCCGAGGCGCCGCGCCCGCTCGCCCGCGCGCTCGAAGGCCAGCGCCGCGCCTTCGCGGGGCTGCCGGGCAAGGGGCCAGTGATCTTCGTGCCCATCGACTTCACCCA
>LUYR01000524.1 GCA_001603335.1 Rhodospirillales bacterium Alpha_05
CTTCGGGCGTCGGGAGGGTACCGTTCCCGGGGCGCCGGCGGTCATGGTCGGTTCCCATTTCGACTCGGTGAAGAACGGCGGGGCCTTCGACGGACCGGCGGGGGTGGTCATGGGCCTGGAGATCGCCAGGCTCCTCCACGAGAACGGCATCGCCTCGGAGCACCCCCTGGAGTTCGCCGCCCTGGTGGAGGAAGAAGGGGCCCGGTTCGGGGGAGGGCTGTACGGCAGCAGGGCCATGACCGGCAAGGTCACCAGGGAAGCCCTGGACACCTTCAAGGACCGGGACGGCGTGTCCGCCGCCGAGGCAATGAAGGACTTCGGCTTCGATCCCGACAAAATCGGCGAGGCGGTCCGGCCCGAGGGCAGCCTGAAGGCCTTCATCGAGATGCACATCGAGCAGGGCCCCATACTCGAGAGCAGCGGGACGGATCTCGGCCTGGTCAAGACCATCGTGGGGATCAGCCAGAGGGACGTGGAGATCCTCGGCAGGCCGGACCACGCCGGGACCACACCTATGGACATGCGGCGCAACGCCCTGGTCGCGGCCGCTGAAGCGGTCCTCTTCCTCGACCGGGCGGCCAAGGAGGCCGCCGGAGGAACGGTGGGGACGGTGGGCAGGATGGAAGTCTTCCCCGGCGGGACGAACATCGTTCCGGGAAGGGTGTTCTTCACCATCGACGTCCGGTCGGTGTACCTGGAGAAGATCGAACAGGTGACCGGCTCCTTCGCCGCCTTCCTGAAGGAGCTGGAGAAGAAGCACGGCGTCACCATATCCGTCACCGACAAGCTCACCGTCAGGCCCGTGGAGATGTCGGAGGAGATCCTCAACCTTTTCAGGGAGGAGGCGGCGAAGCGGGGCTACTCGTCGAAGGTCATGCAGAGCGGGGCGGGACACGACGCCATGATTATGGCATCGGCCACGGACGTGGGGCTGGTCTTCGTGCCCAGCAAGGGCGGGCGGAGCCACTGCCCGGATGAGTGGACCGACTACGGTCAGATCAAGAAGGGCGTGGACGTGGTGTTGGGTGCCGTGCTCTCCCTGGCGAAGGCCAGGGTCTGAAAAATACCGGAAAATTGAACGAGGGGCGGACCTGTCCGGGTCCGCCCCTCGTGTTACCGTTCCAGTTTCAGCAGCAGCATCCCCAGGGGAGGAAGGGTGAGGCAGAGGGAGTGCTCGCTCTGTTTCCACCGGAGTTCCTCCGAGTGGAGCCCCCCGTAGTTGCCGAATCCCGAACCGCCGTACTCCATGGCATCGCTGTTCAGTATCTCCCGCCAGTAGCCCCCGCAGGGGACGGGAATGCGGTAATGGAGCCTGGGCACCGGGGTGAAGTTGAAAACGGCCAGGACCATGTCGCCGGAAGCGCTCTTCCGGACGAAGGAGACCACGCTCTTTTCCAAACCACGCTCTTTTCCCAGTCGGAGAAATCGCACCACTCGAAGCCGTCGGGAGTGAAATCCCGCTCGTGGAGGGCTATCTCCTGCCGGTACACCCGGTTCAGCTCCCCCACGAGAAGGGAAATCCCCTTGTGCTCAGGGATGGAAAGCTGGTCCCACTGGAGACTGTCGTCATGGTTCCATTCCTTCCCCTGGGCGAATTCGCACCCCATGAACAGGAGCTTCTTCCCGGGATGGGCGAACATATAGCCGTAGAGCAGGCGGAGGCCGGCGAACTTCTGCCAGGCGTCCCCCGGCATCTTGCCCAGCATGGAGCCCTTGCCGTGAACCACCTCGTCATGGGAGAAGGGAAGAAGGAAGTTCTCCGTAAAGGCGTACATGATGCTGAAGGTGATCTTGTCGTGGCTGTACTTCCGGTACACCGGATCTTTCGACATGAAGGCGAGGGTGTCGTGCATCCACCCCATGTTCCACTTCATGCCGAACCCCAGCCCCCCGACGAACACGGGGCGGGTGACCATGGGCCATGCGGTGGACTCCTCGGCGATGGTCTGCACGTCGGGGAAATCGCCGTAGACGGCCTCGTTCAGCTTCTTCAGAAAGTCGATGGCCTCGAGGTTCTCCCGGCCGCCGAACCGGTTGGGGATCCACTCCCCCGCCTTCCGGGAATAGTCCAGGTAGAGCATGG
>LUYR01000525.1 GCA_001603335.1 Rhodospirillales bacterium Alpha_05
AAAAAAACGCCGCGCAGCGGCTATAAAACCTCAAAGGCGCTTCCGGACTGTGGGAGCGCCTTAGTTATGGGATCAAAGGGCCCAAGGCCCTTTGCGGGTCCGGGCAGCGCCCGGCCTTCCTTTCCTACCCCTTCAAATGCCCGGTCGGCAGGGCGGTGGTGTATTTGACTTGGGAGAGGGCGAAGCTGGAGCGGATGTTGGCGACGACGGGGATGCGGGTGAGGACTTCGGTGATGAATTCCTGGAACTTGATCAGGTCTTCGACGACGACGCGGAGGAGGTAGTCGGATTCGCCGCTCATCAGGTAGCACTCCATGATTTCCGGGCGTTCGCGGATCGCGGCGTCGAAGATTTCGAGGGATTGCTTGTCCTGGTGTTTGAGCGAGACGTGGACGAAGACGTTGACCGCGAGGCCGAGGGCGAGGGGATCGACGAGAGCGACCGAGCCGCGGATCACGCCTTGCGCCTTGAGGTCGGCGACGCGCCGCCAGCAGGGAGAGGGGGAGAGGCCGACGGCGTCGGCGAGGTCGGCGTTGCTGATTTCGCTGTCGGCTTGGAGCGTATCGAGGATGCGGATGCTGGTGGAATCGAAGCTCTGGCGCGTGCGGGGCATGTTCGTCCTCATGCGTGGGGGATAAGGGCAGGATATGCCTGAAATTATCGAAAATGAAATAGAGATAGACCGGAAATTTCCGGGTCGGGGGCATACGATAATCGGGTCGTCGTGATTTCCCGGAGTTTGTCATGTCCGCTGCCGCCACCACCTGTTCGCTCGCCTCCGCGCACCGCGCCGTGCAATCCGCGCCGTGGCTGGCGGTGATGGTGATGTTCTGGGGCTTGAGCTGGCCCGCGATGAAGCTGGCGGTGGGCGAGATCTCGCCGCTGTGGTTGGCGACATTCCGCTTTGCCAGCGGTGCGGCGTGTTTGTTCGCGCTGCTGGCGGCGCGGGGTGCGATCCGCCTGCCGACGCGCCAGGACTGGCCGATCGTGGCGAGCATCGGCGGTTTGCAGATGATGGCGTTCACCGCGCTCGGCCTCACCGCGATGCAGTACACCGACGCCGGGCGCGCGGCGGTGCTGGGCTACACCACGCCGCTGTGGGGCGTGCTGGCGGCTTGGGTGCTGGTGCGGCAGCGGCCGACGCTGTGGCAGGGCTTGGCGCTGTGCGTCGGGATGTCCGGCGTGGCGCTGATCTGCTCGCCGTTGGAAATGGACTGGCGCAACCCGGACGTGGTGCGGGGCAACGTGTTCCTGCTGCTCGCGGCGATCTGCTGGTCGCTGGTGATTTTGCACGTGCGGCGGCACAAGTTCGCGGCCAAGCCTTTGGAGCTCGCGCCCTGGCAGATGCTGTTCGCGACCGTGCCGCTCGGCGTCGCCGCTTTGGTGTTCGAGGGGCTGCCGACCGGCATCGCCTGGACGCCCAACCTTTTGACCCTGATGGTCTACATCGGCCCGGTGGCGACGTCGGCGTGCTTCGTGATTTCGACCGAGCACGGACGGCGGATCAGCACCTTCGCGATGACCAACATCACCATGGGCGTGCCGATCGTCGGCATGCTCTCCTCCGCCGTGCTGCTGCACGAGCGCATCACCCTACCGCTCGCCGGGGGCTTGGCGCTGATCGTTGCAGGCACCGCCCTCGCCGCCGTCGCCGTCCGCCGCAAGGCGCTACGCGACGCCGCCAC
>LUYR01000526.1 GCA_001603335.1 Rhodospirillales bacterium Alpha_05
GGGCGCGGCGATCCGCGCCGCCTGCGCCAGCCGCGCCGCGATTCTCGAGCTGCCGCGCCCGATCTTCGCGGCGATCGCCGCCTGCGGCACCCTCGCGAGCCGCGCCTCCGGGCGCGCCGCGATACTGACGCCGGGCAAGGTTCGTGAGCTTTTTCACCCGGATTGGAGCAGTGCGCCGGAGCGCCAACTGCCCGCAGAACTTTGGCGTCCGCGCATCCCTCTTGCGGAAGGCCTCGCGGAAACCGTAAGTTGGCTCCGCGCGAAACCCAACCTGCCAGCACAAGGACGCTTTCACCATGCCGGTTGATATGGATATCGTCGATATCATCATCACCCAACTCGAAAAGATCACTCCGCCCGGCACCCGGATCACCCCGCAGTCGTCGATCATGGGCGACCTCGGGCTCGACTCCCTGACGGTGATGAACTTCGTGATGTGGCTTGAGGACGTCTTCGACATTTCCGTGCCGATGGACCAGATCGTCGAGGTGGAATCGATCTCCGACCTTGCCGAGGCGCTGCAGAAGCTCGGCGCAAAGGCGAATTCATGAGCATTCTCGACAAGTTCGCCCCGCTCGCGGAGGCGCGCAAGGCCCTGCACGGCCTCGGCGCCGATCCGTTCGCGGTGACCTTCGACAGCGTGTCGTCTCCGGCGGAGGCGACCATCGACGGCCGCCCGGTGCTGATTCTCGGCAGCAACAATTATCTCGGCCTCACCTTCGACGCCGAGATGATCGCCGACGGCCTCGACGCGCTCGCCAAGTTCGGCACCGGCACCACCGGCTCGCGTATCGCCAACGGCACCTTCGGCGGCCATCATGCGCTCGAGCGCCGCATCGCCGAGATCTTCCGACGCAAGCACGCGCTCACCTTCAGCACCGGCTACCAGGCCAACCTCGGCATGCTGATGACCCTGGTGGGCAAGGACGACACCCTCCTCATCGACGCCGACAGCCACGCCAGCATCTACGACGGCGCGCGCATGGCGGCGGGCCAGGTGATCCGCTTCCGCCACAACGACGCGGACGACCTTGCCCGCCGTCTCCGCCGCCTCGAAGGCACGCCGGGCGAGACGCTGGTGGTGATCGAAGGCATCTACTCGATGCTCGGCGACCGCGCCCCGGTGGCGGAGTTCGCCGCGGTGAAGCGCGAGCATGGCGCGACCCTGCTGGTCGACGAGGCCCATTCCTTCGGCGTGCTCGGCCCCAACGGCCTCGGCGCCATGGAAGAGGGCGGGGTCTACGACGACGCCGACTTCATCGTCGGCACGTTCTCGAAGAGCCTGGGCAGCGTCGGCGGCTACTGCGTTTCCGACATCGAGGGCTTCGACATCCTCCGCCTCGCCTGCCGCCCCTACATGTTCACCGCCTCGCTGCCGCCCTCGGTGATCGCGACGACGCTCAAAGCCCTCGACCACGTCGAGACCCGCCCCGAGCTGCGCCAGCGCCTCGCCGCCAACGCCGAGCGCCTGTATTCCGGCCTTACCAAGGCGGGCTTCAAGCTCGGCGCGCAGGTCAGCCCGATCGTTTCGGTGCGCCTACCCGACGTTCCGGTCGCGGCGGCATTCTGGGGCGCGCTGCTGGCCGAGGGGGTCTACGTCAACCTCGCCCTGCCGCCCGCAACGCCGACTCTCGAACCGCTCCTGCGCACCAGCGTCACCGCCGCGCACACCTTCGCCCACATCGATCGTGCCATCGACGCGATCGTCGCGGTGGGCAAGCGCCTCGGCGTGATCGACGCCCCGGCGGCGAGCGCGGCGCAATGACCGCCGCCGCCCAGCCGACGGGGATCGTCGTCGGTCGCTGCGCCACCCGGATCTGGGGCATGGACGGCACCGAACGCGCGCGCCGCACCCTGCGCAAGCTCGGCCTTGCGGTGGCGGACGAGCTTCCGGCCAGCGGCACCGTGGTCCTGGTGCGCGCCGACTGGGTGGTGGATTCCGCCCTCATCGGCCTGATGAAGAGCGAAACGCCGGGCGCGCGCCTGGTCGCCCGCGATGGCGACGCCGCGACCCTGCTCGCG
>LUYR01000527.1 GCA_001603335.1 Rhodospirillales bacterium Alpha_05
GAACGCGCACCGCCTCCCCCACCGGGCTCGCGAGCGCGGCCTCGAGGTCCGCCACCGGGCCGTCGGCGGCGACGATGACCTCAAGCCGGTCGGAGGGATAGGTGCCGTCGAGCAGGGCGAGGCACTTGTGGCGGAGTTCGCGCGCTTCGGCATGCACCGGCACGATCACCGAAACTCGCGGCAACTGGGCGAGCGGCGGGCTTTGGGGCCGCGCAACGCCGCGCCGCGCCCTTCCGAGCGCCAGGATCAGGAGCGGGTGCCCGAGCGCGCCGAGGACGATGCCAGTCAGGCCGAACCCGAATACGATCAGAAAAATCGTTGATAGATCCATTTGGGAATCAGCATCCGGCGCTGGTTAAGGATCACCCCGGCGGGTTTGGCGTCGACGCCTTCGAGAATTCCCACCGCCTGCGAAATCACCGGCTTGCGGGTCTTGCCCGCCTTGACCACCAGGATCACCGCGTCGAGCAGCGGCGCAATCGCCTGCGCCTCGGCATCGCCCTGCAAAACCGGCGGCAGGTCGACGAGCACGACGTCGAAATTCTGGCGCGCCTGTGCCAGGACCTGGCGCAACCAGCTCAGCCGCGCCTGGTCGAGGGAAAGCTTGGGCGTCGCAGCGCTCGACACCGCAGGGAGGATCTCGATGCGCGGATGCTGGGCGGTGATGTCGAGCGCCTGCGGCGGCGGGTCGTCCCGCGTCGCCTGTTCGGCCCAGCCTTTCGCGCCGGGCTCGGCGGTTTCGCTCAAGGCGGGATGGTTGAAGTTGGCGTCGACGAGGAGAATTCGCCAATCGTTCTGGTACGCACGCAAGCCGTCGGCGACGGTGCGGATCGCGTAGGTCGCGCCGTCGCCGCTTTGGCAGGACACCACTCCGATTACGGACTTCCCGCGATCGAACATGTCCTTTGCGATTGCGAGAACGATGGAGTTTTCGGTCATGTTTTCGGCCTCTCGGCTTGAGGGACGATCCGCTGCGACGCCGCTCCGGCGGACCTGAAGAACCCGTAGAGCACTCCCAGACGCACCACCAGAGCAGCCGCGAGCAGCCACGCGAGCTGTGCCGGATCACGGTTGGGAAGCGCCCACCAAACGCATGCCACCACCAACATTTGTGCGCCGTTGGAAATCAACAATGGCGTCTTGCTGAGATTGAGAAAGAATCCAGTCTGGAGTCCCATCACCAGGATCGTCGCGGGTAATCCGGCCGCAAAGCCGCGCACCACCGCGGCGAAGGTGTCGACCTGATCCTGCGGCATCTTGCCGGTGAGGGCGAAGACCTGGGCGAGCAACGGCGCGAACAGGAACGCAAGGCCGCCGATCGCCAGACCGAAACCGCCGAGCGGCCCGAGCAGCTTGTGGATGAACGCCCAGCCCCGGTCGCCGTCGGTGCGGATGCGGCGCGACAGGGTCGGCAGCAGCACCACGCCGAT
This sequence comes from Rhodospirillales bacterium Alpha_05, assembly GCA_001603335.1. GTDB lineage: Bacteria > Pseudomonadota > Alphaproteobacteria > Rhodospirillales > Rhodospirillaceae > Oleispirillum. The sequence goes on from LUYR01000527.1 coordinate 1,431, forward strand.
GCCGCGCATCAACAGCACCGGTGCGGTTCGGGCGGTGCGGTCGGCGTAGTTGAACAACGACAGCGCACCTGGCGAAAGGGTCGAGGCGAGTGCGTTGCAGAGGATTTGCAGCACCCAGTCGCAGCCCATCAGCGCGCCCTCGGTCTTGAACAGACTGCGCAGGAACACCGGCATCGCGGTGCGATAGGCGCGGCGCGGCACGAGGTCGCGGCGCGAGGCCGGGTCGAGGGCGAGGAACAGCAGCGCGAGGCGGAGCGCCGCCCCCACCGAAGTCGCCCACGCCAGCGCCGCGAGGGTGCGGGTCGCGGGGAAGACCAGCACCACCAGCGGCGCGAACTTCCAGAGCAACTGCGCGACCTCGGCGACGAAGAAGCGCTGGCGGGAGTAGAGCAAGCCGGTGAGCAGCCCGGCGAGCAGGGTGAGCGGGAAGACCGGCGCAAGCGCGCGGAGGAAGCCCGCCGCCGCCGCGCGGGTCGCGGCGTCGAGCCCCGGCGCGACCAACGCCAGCAGCAGCCCGGGAGCGAACACCGAGAGCGCCATCGCCGCACCGCCGATGAGCGCGATCCACAGGCTCATTTGGCCGAGGAAGTCCGCCTCCTCGTTGGCGTCGCCGTCGGCGCAGCCGATCAGATAGGGCACCGAGACCTGGGCGACGATGAACACCGTCGCCTGCCACACGCCGACCGGCAGCACCATCGCCGCGAACAACGCGTCGGTGTCGCGCGCCGCGCCGAAGCCCCACGCCACCGCGAGGGTGAACGCAAGCCCGGAGAGCGCCCCGACCAGCTTGAGGATCCCGACCAGACTACCCTTGCGCAGCAGAGCCAGCATCAGTACCCCCCCGCGTAAACGCTCATCGGCGCAAGCACCACTTCGTTGCCCTTGAGTACCTCGTCGGTAGCCTCGGCGTCGGGGCCGATCACCTGCCGCAGCGCGATCCCCGGGTTGTCGGGAAGTTTGACCTTGAGCGGCAGCCAGCCCTTGTTGACCAGGGCGAGGCGGATC
>LUYR01000528.1 GCA_001603335.1 Rhodospirillales bacterium Alpha_05
TTTTTGCGCGAAGCGCGATAAAGCCATCGCGCGGCGTGACGTTTGATCGCCGCTTCGCGGCCAAAAACAAATGGGGTCTGGGGGCTGAGCCCCCAGCGGGCCCGGGCAGAGCCCGGACCTTCAGCCTTCCAGGAGCGTCCACCATGTACACCCCCGCCCATTTCCGCGAAGACGAGCTAGCCGCGCAGCACGAGATCATCCGCGCGGCGCGGCTGTGCAACCTCGTCAGCCAGACCGGCGACGGATTGATCGCGACGCCGCTACCCATGCTGCTCGATCCTGCGGAGGAGCCGTTGGGCACGCTTTACGGTCACTTCGCCCGCGCCAATCCGCACTGGAAGCAGCTAAGCGACGGCGAGGCGCTGGCGATTTTCATGGGGCCGGATGCCTACGTCTCGCCCGCGTGGTATGCGACCAAGGCGGAGACGGGCAAGGTGGTGCCGACCTGGAACTACGTCGCGGTGCATGCCTATGGCCCGGTCGAGATCTTCGACGATGCTGAGCGCCTGCGCGACGTCGTCTCCCGCCTCTCCGATTTGCACGAAGCGCCGCGCGCCGCGCCGTGGGCGGTCGCCGATGCGCCTGCCGACTACATCTCAGGCATGCTCAAGGGCATCGTCGGCCTGCGCCTCCCGATCGCCCGCCTCGAAGGCAAGCGCAAGCTCAGCCAGAACCGCACCGACGCGGACCGCGCGGGCGTGGCCGAAGGCCTCGCTGCGAGCGGCGACCCGATGGATCGGGCGGTTGGAGATTTGATCAAGTAAGAGCCGGGCTCTGCCCGGCCCCGCTGGGGGCTCGGCCCCCAGACCCCATTTGTTTTTTGCCGCGAAGCGGCGATCAACCGTCACGCCGCGTGATGGTCTTATGGCGCTACGCGCAAAAACCAAAACGAATGGGATCAAAGGGCCCTCGGCCCTTTGCGGGCCCGGGCAGAGCCCGGACCTTCACCACTCCCGGCGCGCGCCGAGGGTCGGGACGACGAGTTTGAGACAGAGCGCCGCCAGCGCGGATTTGAGCGACGCGCCGACGAGGAACGGCATCACGCCCTTGACCAACGCTTTCTCCACGCCGACCGTGCCCGAGAGCCAGGCCGCGCCGATCGCGAGGCAGATCGCATTCCCGATCAGCATCACCCCGAACAGCCGCAGCAGCGACCGTCCGACGCAACCCTGCTCGACCATCATGCCGATCGTCACCGTGGCGATCGGAAACGCGAACAGGTACCCCGCCGTCGGCCCGACGAACTTCGCCACCCCCGCCGTGTCGCCGGAAAACACCGGCACTCCGGCGGCTCCGGCGAGCAGCCACGCGACGACGCAAAGCCCGCCCAGACGCCAGCCGAACAGCACCGCGAGGAAGGTGACGGCGAAGGTCTGGAGGGTGATCGGCACCGGCACCATCGGTATCGCGACCTTGGACGCGGCGGCGAGCGCCGCCACGCCGGCGACGCACATCAGCGCCTGCACCGGCAACGGGTGCGAGCGCGCCCATTCCGGCCCGCGTGCGAAGCCGACCTTTCCGGCGGGCGCTTCCGGCATCACCCCACCCTGAATCGTGTTCTGCATCGTCGCGCCACTCCGAGACTCCGTAGGATTCCTGGAGTTTCGATCAAACTGCGGCAACACGCAAGGATGTCTGCACGCACTGCGCGAATGCAAGGAAGGCCCGGACGCGCAGTCCGGGCCTTCCTTTGTTTGAGCGTACGCTGCCTCAGGCGCGGAGCGTGCCGCCCGACGCCTGGAGCGCGGCGGCGACGATCGCCTGGGCGGCGGTTTCGATTTCCTCGTCCTTCAAGGTGCGGTCCATCGCCTGGAGGGTGACCGAGAGGGCGACGGACTTCTTGCCCGCGCCGACGCTTTCGCCTTCGAACACGTCAAACACCGAGACCGACTGCACCAAGGCCTTGTCGGCTCCCGAGATCGCGCGGATCAGCTTGTCGACGGTCACCGAGGCATCGACGACGAAGGCGAAGTCGCGTTCGACCGCCGGGTACGGCGAGACCTTGAGCAGCGGACGGGCGCGGGTCGGCTTCTTCTTCGGCGCGGGGATCGCGTCGAGGAACACCTCGAAGCCGACGGCGCGGCCCTTGAGGCCGAGCTTCTTCACCGCCGCCGGGTGCAAGGTGCCGAACTGCGCGATGACGGTGCGCCCGAGGGTGATGGTGCCCGACTGGCCGGGGTGGTACCACGACGGCGCATTGCGGTTGACCTGCGCGGTGGCGACCGGCGCGCCGACCGCTTCGAGAGCGGCGAGGGCGTCGGCCTTGGCGTCGAAGGCGTCGACGCTGCGCGGCGGCTGGCCCCAGTGGCGCGGGCCG
>LUYR01000529.1 GCA_001603335.1 Rhodospirillales bacterium Alpha_05
GGTTCGATCGTGGCGATCGGCTGGTTGGTGAAGGGGTTGCGGGTTTCGAACATGGATATCCCGCGCGCCGGGAGGAATGCCCCGGCGACGAACGACGTCTTGATCATCGGTTGGCCAATCGCGCGAATTCGGCGTCGACGGTGCTGAGCGCCAACGCCTGGGTTTCGGTCGGGGTGATGCCGCCGAGGGCGGCGCGCAGCCACAGGCCGTCGATCAGCACCGCGAGGCAAAGGCCGATGCGCCGGATCTCGGCGTCGCGCCCCGGAAGTTCCCGCGGCAGCAGCGCGCCCAACGCATGGCGGAGGTTGCTGGCGAGGCGGGAGGTGGTGATCCGCTGGATCCGGGCGAGCCGCTCCGAGTGGTTGACCTGCGCCCAGAACGCCAGCCACACCGCGGTGCTCTCGGCGGAGAACTGGTCGCTGCCGAGATTGGCGGCGATCAGGGCGTGGAGGCGCTGCACCGGAGTTTCTGCGGCGGCGAGGAGGTCGGCCTGGCGGCGCCAGAGGGCGAAGCAGATGTGGCGCATCGTCGCCTCCATCAGTTCCGCCTTGTCGCCGAAGTAGTGCGCCACCAGCCCCGCGCTCAATCCGGCGCGGCGGGCGATGCGGGCGAGGCTCGCGCCCTCCCAGCCGTCTTCGTGGAGGGTCTGGATGCAGGCGCGAATCAAGTCGTCCCGGCGTTGCGTTTTGATGCTGCGGCGTCCCATGCCGTATGTGTGCCATAAATTGATTGAACGTTCAATCAAAAATACGGTTCACGATGCCGAGCCGCTGCGGCGGGAAGACCATGGAGCGAGTTGGCACTTGCTCCCTGGGGGGGCGGGCGAAGCCTGGGGAAGGCTTCGCCCAAGTTGTTTTAAAGCGCGGCCTTGACCCGCTTCGCCACGTCCTCGGGGACCCAGGTGGTCCACATGTCGGGGTGCTTCTTGAGGAAGTCGATGGCGGCGGCGCGGGCCGGATTCTTGGCCTTGCTCTCGCGCATCTGTACCAGCGCCTTCGACACCAAGTCGTTGCTGGTCTCGAACTTGTCGAGGAATTCGACCAGCTTCGGGGCCTGCTCGGCGAACTTCACGTTGGCGGTGGTGTAGATCTTCATCAGCGGGAAGGCGGTCGCCTTGTCCACCGGCTTGTCCGAGTTGAGGGCTTCCCAGGTCGCCTCGTCGTAGGCCGGTTCCTTCAGCATCACGCCGTCATACTTGCCGAGAACCCAGGTCGGGCCCCAATAGTAATAGAGGATCGGCTTCTTGCGCTTGTAGGCCGAGGCGATCGCGGCGGAGAGCGCCGCGCCGGTGCCGGGGCGGAAGTTGGTGTAGTCCTTCTCGAGGCCGTAGGCCTTGAGCTTGCGGGAGTTGATCACCTCCGCGCCCCAGCCCGCGATGCCGTTGTAGAAGCGGCCCTTGGAGGGCTCCTCCGGATCGCGGAAGATCTCCTTGTACTTCGGCAGGTCGGAAACCGACTTCAGGCCCGGGGCCTTGGCGTCCTTGCCCTCGACGAGGTAGCGGGGCACGAACCAGCCCTGTACCGCGTCGTCGAAGGTCACGCCGATGATCTTGACGTTGCCGCTCGCCTTGGCCTTGTCCCAGGATTCACCCAGCACGCCGATCCACTGCTCCATGGTGACGTCGATGTCGCCGTGCGCCATGCCGTTGAGCAGCGGGATGCTGCTGCCGGGGATGGATTCGGTCTTGCAGCCGTAACCCTTCTCGGTGATGAAGCGCGCGATCGCGTTGTGGAAGGTGTTGGAATCCCAATCGAGCCCGGCGAATACCACCGGACGGTTCACTTCGCACTTCGGCGCGGCGGCCTGCGCCACGCCCGGCGCCGCGCAGGCGGCGGCAAGCGCAAGAACGCCCGCAATTTTACCAGTCGTCATAGTTGCGTCTCCTTCGAGTTCGTCGTCGTGAATCGAGCCCACGCGCGCGCAAAAACCCACTTCAGCGCAACCACGCGACCCCGACAGCGATGCATCGAAAGGCGCCGGATCCGGATCAGACTCGGACCGGCAAGGGGGAAGACAAAGACAGGACAAGCCTGAAATCAATCCAATACTAGGATCGGCAAGAACAGGATAGAACCGTTCATTTTGCCTTTCCCGACCCGTGCGAACAACATCGCTCGGCCAACCCCCCATCTGTCCTGTTCGGCAAAATTGTGCCGAGACAAAACCGATGCCAAACGCAGCATGGGTTACACGCTGCGCGAACCTACAATACAGGCGATGAACTGGATATGCCACCCGCGATTTCAATCGCGAGGGATTCGGCGTCTTTGCGGGCTAGAATTCGAGGGTGTCGCCCGCCATCGGCGCGACCACCCGCTCGCCGAGCGCGGCGCGCATGAACTCGGTGGCGGCGCTGCCCGAGCAGTGGCAGGGCATGACGAAGCCGACGTTCCAGTCGATCAGCACCCGTGCGGTTTCCTCCAGCCGATGTTCGGACGCGGCAAGGAGGTGGAAGCCGCCGATCAGGCCCGCGACGCGGTGCTCGCCGGTGATCCGGCGCGCCTGGTGCACGGTGTTGACGAGGCCGGAATGGGCGCAGCCGCAGACCACCACGAGGCCCTTCTCGGTGAGGAACCACAGCGCCTGGTCGTCGGGGATGGTGTCGGGGATGGTGGCCGCGGCGTCGAGGAAAAACGGACCGCCGGTGTCTTCGTAAAGCGTGGCGCGCGGCACCTCGCCGGTGGTGCCGACGTCGGGCATCAGCTCCATCGGCGCGCGCGAGGCGCAACCGCGCTGCGGCGGCAGGCTGCGCAGCGCCGCGGCGCAGGCGGGCGGGATGCCGATCGGGCGCACGCTGCCGGGG
>LUYR01000530.1 GCA_001603335.1 Rhodospirillales bacterium Alpha_05
GCCTCGCGCCGCGCGTCGCCGCCCGCAGCGACGGCCTCGCCAAGCTGGTCAATCTCCGCGTCTGGGAAACCCCCAACTGCCACGCCGACTATTCGGCCTGAGCCTCGCCCGCTCTGCGACGCGGCGACCGCGTCTCTTCCGGTTCCACCAGCATCAGGTCGATGCCGGAGCGGATCAGCAACTCCTGCGCCGCCGCGGGCAGGCCGGTGTCGGTGATGATCCCGTCCATTTCCTGCGGCGCGATGATGTTGAAGAAGCCGAGGCGTCCGTACTTGGTCGAATCCGAGACCAGGATGGTGCGCCGCGACGCCTTCACCGTCGCCAGCTTGACCGCGATCTTGGCTTCGTTGGGGGTGGAGATCCAATCCGCGTTCCACGACGAGGTGGAGAGAAAGGCGAGGTCGAGGTTGAGACGGCTGATCACCGTGGCGGTGGTTTCGCCGATGCAGGATTTGTTGTCCCGCAGCACCTCGCCGCCGGTGTGGTAGAGGCGGCATGAGGAATTCAGCATCAGGTGGCTGACGATGGTGAAGTCGTTGGTCACCGCGAGGATGGTGTCGCGCAGCTCCGGCCGCGCGGTGATTTCCTCGGCGACCGCGAGGCAGGTGGTTCCGGCGTCAAAGTAGATCGCCATGCCGGGGCGCGCGAGCGACGCCGCCTTGCGCGCGATCGCGGTCTTCTCGGCGGACTGGAGATGCCGCTTTTCCGCCAGCGACAGCTCGGAGGCGATCTGCCCGACGCGCCGCGCGCCGCCCGAGACCAGGGCGGCGTGGCCCTGGCTTTCGAGGGCCTGCATGTCGCGCCGCACGGTCATCTGCGAGACGCCGAGCTGCTCGGCCATGTCGACGATGCTGACCATGCCTCTGGCGTCGAGAGCCTCGCGAATGCACTGCTGTCTTTCGGCTGGAATCATCGATTGCCCCATGGACGACGCCGGCGCACCCCCGCCGGGCGGAAACTGTTTCATCTAGCCCCAGACCGCGCCGGAGGGCAACGGCGGAGCTGCGGCGCGGCCGCAGTCGCAGCGGTTGTGAAAATTTGAGATTTTCCCTCGCCGGTGTTGGTTGTTCTGCGTTGATCTGCCCGATCCAGGCCCGAAATCGACGGATTGCCGCAGCCGTCGTCACATATCGAAAAAAATAATATCATAAATTTCCGGGAGTTCGCGGGAATTTTGGCCGGAATAGTAAAAAAACGAGAAAAAATGTAAAAAATTGCGAGTTCGGTTTGCTTTCCCCCATGCCCTACGGTAGATTTTGTGACATCGCAATGACGCCCCGCAGGCAGCCCCCATGGGCGACCGCCCGCGTCCTACTCTCATGTGAAGGAGAATTGCCGATGAAAGCCGCGATGGTGACCGGAAAGGAAGTTGTGACGATCCGGGATGTCGACGCGCCGGTTCCCGGTGACGACGAAGTGCTGATCAAGGTCAAGACCGCGGGCGTCTGCGGCTCCGATCTGCATCTCTTCCACGGCACGCACGCCTTCCGCAAGCCGCCGGCGGTGCTCGGCCACGAAGTGGCGGGCGATATCGTCAAGCTCGGCAAGAACGTCAAAGGCTTCCAGATCGGCGACCGGGTGACGGTCGAGCCGCACCTCGGCTGCGGCGAATGCGAATTCTGCAAGCAGGACCTCGTCAACCTCTGCACCGCCAAGAAGGCGCCGGGCACGCCGGGCTGGATCGGCACCTTCGTCGAATACTTCAACGCGCCCGCCAAGACCCTCTACAAGCTCGACGACGCGATCACCTACGACATCGGCACGCTGGTCGAGCCGCTCGCGGTCGCCGTCCATGCGCTGGCGCGGGCGAGTGTCGCGGAGAAGGACTGCATCGTCATCCTCGGCGTCGGCACCATCGGCCTGCTCACCCAGGTGGTGGCGCGCGAGATGGGCTATAAGACCATCATCACCACCGACACCGCGCCGTTCAACCGCGAGATGTCGCTTCGGCAGGGCGCCGCCGCCGCCCTCGACCCGCTCGCCGAGGACGTGGTCGCCAAGGTCAAGGACCTCACCGGTGGACGCGGCGCGGACCTCGCGATCGTCGCGGCGGGTGCGCCCGGCATCCTCGATCAGGCCTC
>LUYR01000531.1 GCA_001603335.1 Rhodospirillales bacterium Alpha_05
TCTACACAGGCAGAAATAAATAATTTGCAAACATGGGGAGAAAACGCGATCCGACGCATCGCTCACGGGTACCGCGCCCACCCGCCGAGCCGCCACGGCCATAAAAAAAGGCTCCCGGAAGGGAGCCTTTTTCATTGGCTGGGGGACGAGGATTCGAACCTCGACTAACGGAGTCAGAGGCAGTTGTTTTATACGTTATTTCAAATGGATAACGTTTTTCTGTATGTAAAACCGCGCTCTCGTATCAATGGGTTACGGGTAGTTTGTAAAACTGAAGGCCTGGATGGGCAGGCACAAAAAAGGCCCCGCAGGGCTCCGGGGAGGCCTGCGGGGCGGGTTAGTTGGGGGCGGGCGGCGGAGGGGCTTGGGCCTCGATGTCGCGGGCGATGGCTTCGAGTTTGAGGTTGCAGGCGCGGAGGGCGGTGCCCTGGCGAACACCGAAGGCGGTGACCGTCTTCAGGGTGGCTCCGCGCTCGGGCGGGACCGGGATGGCGACCGGAGCGTAGTGCGCGGGGTCGATGTCGAGGCGGACGAACTCGATTTTGGTGAGCGTCCGAGTTTTGGGTTGGCTACCGCAGGCCGACAGGAACAGCAGCGCCGCCAACGGCAGCAGCGCGCAGAGCGTCAACCATCGCATCGGGCGCGAGATCGCCCAACGAGGGACGGCAGCCAGTCGGTTTGTCTTCAGCATGTTCCAGCCTTTCGAGCAGGGCGGCGTTTTCGGCGGAGAGGTCGGCGGCTTGTGCGGCGTAGATCGCCGCCGACGTGGCCATGGCCTTGGCTTGGCGTTGGAGTTCCCGCAGGGATTCGGCGTTGTCGTTCGCGGTTTTCACCGCGCCGTCGCGCTCGGTGGTGAGGGTGCCGACAGACTTCGACAGGGTGGCGTTGTCGCTGCGGAGCGACCAGACGTAGGCTCCGAGCGCAAGCGCGAGTCCTGCGGCCGCGCCGAGGACCCAGGGGTTCAGGCCGGTGACCGCACCCCATGCGGCTTTGATCCACGTCATCGGATGACCTCCATTTTCGCCCGCCACTTGGCGATAGCGTCGACATAGCCGATGGTTTCGGCGGCGTGCTTCCCCGTCACCAGGGGGAGGCACGGCGCGATATCGGCCCAATCGCGCGCGCCGCCGCAGAGGCTTTGCGCCTTGATCACGTTGCCGGGGCCCGCGTTGTAGGACGACTGCGCCAGGCGGTGCCGTTCGAGTTGTGGGCGCGGCGTCGACCAGCCCTTTTGAAGCCGCGCCATGTAGAAGGCTCCGGCTTCAGCCGATCGGCAGGCGTCGTCGCGGGAGATCAGCCCCCACCGCAGCGCCTTGGTGGTGTCCGTCCAGGTGCCCGGCATGAACTGTGCGAGGCCTCGAGCGCCGACGGGGCTTTCCGCCGTCGGGTCGAGACGCGATTCCTGCCAAAGCTGCGCGCGCCACCACAGCCAATCCGGACCCGCCGGCCACCAGTCCGCCGCCGCCTTGCGGATGCAAGCGTCGTAACGATCGGTGCCGAGGGTTCCGGCAAAGGCGGGAGAGGCGAACAGCAGCGCGGCGAGGATAACCAGCGCCGCGCGCATCAGAGGGCCGACCCGTAGATGTAGCAGAGCCCGGCGAAGCGGATGCCGTAGTAGGTGCCCGCCGCGCGGGGGTCGCTCAGGATCACCGCAAAAGCCGCGGACATCGGGCCGGGAAGACGCGCGCCGACGTGGTCGAGCGCGCGGGAGGTGATCCAGGCGCAGAACGCCGCGAGGGTGCCGCGCACGAGACCGAGGATGGTCGACATCCACGGCACGCCGTCGAGCCCGCCGGAGTTCTCCGGCCAAAACCAGACGGAGGCGAAGGCAACCACGAGGATGACGACCGCCGCGAACAGCAAAAAGCCGCGCGAACGCGGCGTTTCAGATCCAGACATGATGAAATCCTTTATTCGGCAGGACGGATCGCCGCCATGAACTTGGGGAAATTGGCGTTGAGCAGCGCCAGTTGATCGCCGAGGCGGCGAATGTCCTCGCGAATCGCCTCCATCTCGCCGACGCCGACCTTTTCGGTTTGCAGGCGGTCGAGACGATCGTGAAGGCGGACGATGGCCGCGTTGATTTCGATGCGAACTTGCTCGACGCGGCCATGGTATTCGGCGCGGCAAGAGCCGCACCCGCCGCTGATTTCGGCGCGGAGCGCGTTGAAGCGCGTCCAGAGATACGTGACGGCACCCGCCCCCGCCCCACCGACGAGAATCACGTACCCGATGTCGATTTCAACCGGCATGCTTCACCCCACCGCAAGAACCAAATGGATGCCGAGCCACGCCCCGACATAGACTTCGGCGATTTCCTGCCCGCGCGCGAAGTCTTCGCGCCAGGTCGGCGTTCGGTGCCCGGCTTCGTAGAGCAGGCCCAAGGCCAAGCCCACCAAGGCGAAGTGCCAACCGTAGCCGAACCACCAGAGCGCCGCGCCCGGCGGGCCGGTGAGCAGCGCGCCGCGCGCGGTCATGATCAGGAATTCGACGAGGCGCGACCGATCGCGGTCGCGACCGACGTCGGACGCCTCCATCCAACCCTTGATCAGCCCGGCGAAGATCGCCGGAGCCAAGGCGATCAGGCGCCAATCCCAGGCGACACCCATCGCGAGCAAGGCCATGGGGACCGAGAACACCGCCCGCCCGCCTTGGGTGCCGTAGCCCGACCAGATCCGCGCACGAATCCAGTCACCGCCGAAGCCGCCGCGAACACGAAAAAGAAAACCGCCCAACAGGGCGGCAAGGACGACGACGAAACCGAGAGAAATCGCGTTCATTGCGGCACCTCCGGCCAAGCCGGGTTTGCCGGATCGGCGGTATTCTCGGGCAGGTCGCGAAGGGCTTGTCGATAATCGGTCCAGGCTGCGCGAGCAGCGTCGGTGTACCCAGCCCATCGATCGGCCCAAACGTAGACGTCGCTAGCGATCAACCGTGCGTCGCGCTCGGCACGCAGGGAGGACCAGAGATTGGCTTCTGTCGGCAACGGGCGCTCTGTCGCAGCACCTTCGGGGAGTGGTCCAAGATCGGCGACCACGATTTCGGCACCGTCGAGATATACGGTAGCGCCCCGGTGATCCTCGACAACCTCCCACGCCTCGCCACGCCACACCGAAGCATGCCCCGTGGATACTTCCGGCGGAGCCTGGATGACACATCCACCCGGAATGAGATACGTCCCGGGGTCGCACGGCGAGATGTCGCCATCGTCGAGGGACAAAGGACCGCGATATTCACCGGTCGCGGGGTCAGTTTGATAGACAATCGGCATGATCGGCGATCCTTAGTATTTGATGCAGATGAGAAGAGCCGTGTTGCGGACACGATTTTCCGGGGCGGTTGGGACGACGCGGGAGGCGTCGAAACTCAGGCTGCCAATCCCCGTCCCGCTACCTTGCGCAACCCTATTGCTGTTCAAATCGGCAAAGCCGAACGCACCGTTCGTAAACGTGTCGCCGTGGGTTAGCACGCGATCCGAGCGACCGGACGACGAGTTCAGCGAGCCACCCGTAATGTTGCGGATAGCGTCGCCCTGCCACGAACCGAAGGCCCGACCGATGCAAGTCAGGCTGACGCCGGTCGCCGTGGCGGTTGCCGCCACCGAAATCGTGATCGCGGTTGCGCTGGTGATCGCAGCGATGGTTGCGCCGCCCGGGATACCGGCGCCGGAGATCGACTGCCCGACATAGAGGGTTTGGGTGTCGGCGATCGCGGTGATCGCCGCACTTCCGTTGGTGGTGTTGCCGGTCAACACCTGTACATCTATACCGCGACTGTCGTCCCATCCCCGAATCCACTCGCCTCGCAGGTCGGGCAGCACGATATGAGTGCCCGCAACCGAGCGGGTCGCGGTCGGGTTTGCCGGGTTCGTACACCGATAGCCCCACGGCGCGAGCGCATTGAGGGCGTCGCCGAAATAGATCGCCGCGGCGAGGTCCGCATAGGATGCGATAGGCACCGCTGCGCCGTTTGCCTTCAAGGACCCATCGGGAGCGACCCTGCGCGCCGTGAACACCAAATCGCCCGGTTTCAACGAGGCGTCGGCGTCGGGGATACTCGCCGCGATCATCGCCGCGATCGCCTGGCGCAACTGCGTCAGGTCTTCGGCACTGGGATCGAGGCCCGCCGCCTGGATCACGGCGACGATTTCGCGCTGGGGGTCCTCGATCGCTTTGGCGGGGACAACGGAACCTTCGATGCCTTCTTCCGGCACATGGTCGTCGAAGCTCGCATTCGGGTCGACCGAGCCGTAAGGCGGGTTGTAATCCATGAGCGTTAATCCTGATAGAGAACGGTGAGGTCGGCGTGCGCGGGGCCGCGCCGGCGCAGTTCGCATTCGAGGTCGTAGGCCCGGCGTACCGTCACCAAGGCTTCGCCGCAGCGGCTTGCGCCGCAGCGGAAGCGGGTGATGCGCTTTTCGGTGACGGTGACGACCCAGGCGTTGCGGAGGTACGAGATTTGATCGCGGCCGCAGCGGGATTTCCGCGATCCGCAGATGAACGGACGGCAGCGGCGGATTTTGACCGGGTAGCCGAGCGCCGTCGCCAGCGCCTGGAAATACGTGATCGACTGCCCGCCGCGCGCGGTGAGGCGGGCGGCTACCTGGATTCGGCGTTCCTGCAAGGTGAGGTCGCCGAAGGTGCAGGCGTCAGGCAGTCCGCAAACATCCTCCCAATCGCCGATCATCTTCGTCGTCGACGGGGGATAGGTTTCGCGGAGCAAGTCCTTGTCCGCCGCGCGCCGTGCCGCGATGGTGTCGCCTTTGGCGTTGAGCAGTTGCCGCCCACGCCCGGCAGGATCGCGGAAGCCCTCCCAAAACGTGCCGGGAGGGAGCAGGTCGGCGGCGGTTTTGCCGAAGTCTTCGGCGTCACTCATAGGTCACCACCCCCGGCACGGGAATGTGCCCGATGCCGTAAACGATGTTGCCCGCCGGGGTCACGTCGTCGTGACTATCTTCCCCCGCCGCCGTCGCGATGGCCTCGACGATCCAGGAGTGCGAGAGGGTGCAGCCCGGATAGGCACGGCGATAGAGCATGTCGGCAAGTTCGGCGGCGATCGCGGCGCGAATCTCGGGCGTGTCGGGGTTGAGCCCTGACACCACGAGGTCGAGCGGGTCGCCGAGCGGCGCGACGACATAGGCGTCGCCATCGCACGGGCATTCGATATCGACGTAGGCTTGAGCCAAGGCGACATGTTCGGCGGTCGGGATGCCGTTCGCAGTTTCGCCGTCGACCATGAACCGCACGGTAACCGTGCCGCGCCCGAGTTCCTTGGGGTAGACCCACACGCGGGTGGCGGGGACGCCGGCGGTTTCCTTGACCCACGACTGATAGTCGGCGCTGTTGCCGCCGTGGGGCGGCATGCGGATGCGTTCGAGAACGCGACCCCGGTAGAGTTCGGCAACGCCCGGCGCTCCATCTTCCTCGACGTCGGCGCCGCCCGCCATGGTGACGATCACGGCTTTGGGATCGACGCCCGCGACGGATTCCACGAGCGAGAGTTTTTCCCCCGCCGTACGGTTTCCCGCGTCGCCGCCTTCGTCCGCCTGCAAGGCGACGGTGGCGACGCCGCCGACGACGGTCGCGGAGCCGG
>LUYR01000532.1 GCA_001603335.1 Rhodospirillales bacterium Alpha_05
GCGCGAGACAGCCATCACGCGGCGTGACGGTTGATTGCCGCTTCGCGGCGAAAAACTAAGGGGTACACAGGGCCCAAGGCCCTGTGCGGGGTCCAGGGGCAGAGCCCCTGGCCTGTTCCCTTATCCCATCATTCCAGCGTGAACATCACCCGCGACAGGCCTTCGATTTCGGCGACGACGTGGTTGTCGACGTTGAGTTCGCCGACGCCCGAGGGGGTACCGGTGAAGATCAGGTCGCCGGCCTTGAGTTCGACGTAGGCGGAGAGTTTGGCGATGATCTCGGCGGGGGCCCAGCTCATTTGGCCGAGGGTGCCGCTTTGCTTTTCGACGCCGTCGACTTCGAGACGGATGCGGGTGTCGTTGCCGATGTTGACGGTTTCACGCGGGCTGATGCGACCGATCGGGGCGGAGGCGTCGAAGCCCTTGGCGAGATCCCAGGGGCGGCCTTTGTCCTTGGCGACGGCCTGGAGGTCGCGGCGGGTGAGGTCGACGCCGACGGCGTAGCCGAAGATGGTCTTGTCGGCGGCTTCCGGGGTGAGGTCGCGGCCGCCGCTGGCGAGGGCGAGGACGAGTTCGACTTCGTGGTGGAGTTCGCTGGTCATCGGCGGATAGGGGACGCGGTGGCCCTGGATCACGGCGTCATTGGGCTTGGAGAAGAAGAACGGCGGTTCACGATCCGGGTCCGAGCCCATTTCCCGCGCGTGGTCGGCGTAGTTGCGCCCGACGCAATAGATACGACGGACCGGGAAGATGCCGCCGCCTTCGACGGTGACGTAGGGCACGGAGAGGTTGGGCAGCAGTTTCGGCATCGGGGGAATCTCCTGATCGCGGGGATTCAAAATGTAGATGCTTTGCCAGCGATTGCCACAGCTTGGAGGGGAGATTGGGGATTTTGGGCTCCGAAAAGGAAAAGCGCCCGGTTAGGGGGAAACCGGGCGCCGATTCTCCTATCGGAGCGAAGGGGCGGCTGGGGGGGCCGCTAGCCTTCCGAAAGATCGCCATTGCAGCGCCTTTCGTAAACCACAGGTGGGAAGCGCTTTTCGACTCAACCACCGCAGATATTGCATATCAGAGGCGCAATTCGCGCATGCGTTGCGCGACTCCTAGCGTGGCTGCGGAGTCTCGAACAGCGACTTGTTCAGCGCGACCCCCAATTCGATGTCCTGGAGGGTCACGGCGGTGGTCAACCCCTGCGCATCGATCACCCGCCACTGGGCGAGGGCGAAGGGCTGGGTGGTGAACACCAGGGTGAGGCTGCCGACCGCCGGGTCCTTTTTCGACACCAGGGTGATTTCGGTCGCACCCGGCGGCTCGGCGATCTTGGTGATCGCGACGTCGCCGCCCTGGAACTTCACGCCGGTCTTGAGCAGCAGGCCCGCCGGGGTGTTGTCGATGTCCAGGTAGCTGAACTGCTGCAGCTTGGTGTCGACGAAGGTGAAGTAGGAGCCGTTGGCGACCACCAGCACCGGCGTCGGCGGATCGTAGACGACGCGCAGCTTGCCGGGGCGGGAGAGGTAGATCTTGCCTTCCGA
Organism: Rhodospirillales bacterium Alpha_05; assembly: GCA_001603335.1. Classification (GTDB taxonomy): domain Bacteria; phylum Pseudomonadota; class Alphaproteobacteria; order Rhodospirillales; family Rhodospirillaceae; genus Oleispirillum. Next base: position 1,533 of record LUYR01000532.1, read on the forward strand.
GATGTCGCCCTGCGGCCCGACCTGGAGGAAGCGGGCGCGCATCGTGCTCATCGCGTTGACGGTGGCTTCGGCCTTGGCGACGAGTTCCGCCTGGTGCGGCGAAAGCGGGATGCCGCGCACCTCGGCTGCGGTTGCGGGCTCCGCGCCGAGCAGCGCCAGCGCGACGCCCATCGCCGCGACCAGCGCGCGTCCCAATCCGATCCGAAGCCGCATTTATGATCCCCCGCCTAAGATTTCGCGTTTGCCGACATGGTTGGCGGCGCTGACGACGCCGTTGCGCTCCATCGTCTCGACGATGCGCGCCGCACGGTTGTAGCCGATTTGCAGTTGCCGCTGAATGAAACTGGTGGACGCCTTGCGTTCGCGCAAGACGATCGACACCGCCTGGTCGTAGAGCGGATCGGAGGTTTCGTCCGCCGCGCCGTCCTCGCCGAATTCCGCGTCCGGGTCTTCGGTGATCGATTCCAGGTATTCCGGTTCTCCCTGGCCGCGCAGGAAGGCGACGACGTGCTCGACCTCGTCGTCGGAGACGAACGGGCCGTGCACGCGGGTAATCCGCCCGCCCGCCGCCATGTAGAGCATGTCGCCCTGGCCGAGGAGCTGTTCCGCGCCCTGTTCGCCGAGGATGGTGCGGCTGTCGATCTTCGAGGTGACCTGGAAGCTGATGCGGGTGGGGAAGTTGGCCTTGATCGTGCCGGTGATCACGTCCACCGAGGGGCGTTGCGTCGCCATGATCAGGTGGATGCCCGCGGCGCGCGCCATCTGCGCGAGGCGTTGGATCGCGCCTTCCACGTCCTTGCCCGCCACCAGCATCAGGTCGGCCATTTCGTCGACGATCACGACGATGTGGTGCAGCGCCTTCAAGTCGAGCTGCTGCTCCTCGTAGAGCAGTTCCCCGGTTTCCGGGTCGAAGCCGGTCTGCACCGTGCGGGTGAGGACTTCGCCCTTTTCCCGCGCCGTCGCGAGCTTCTGGTTGTAGCCCTGGATGTTGCGCACGCCGAGCTGGCTCATCGCGCGGTAGCGGTCTTCCATCTCCCGCACCGCCCACTTCAGCGCCACCACCGCCTTGCCGGGGTCGGTGACCACCGGCGCGAGGAGGTGGGGGATGCCGTCGTAGACCGAGAGTTCGAGCATCTTCGGGTCGATCATGATCATCCGGCACTGCTCCGGGGTGAGGCGGTAGAGCAGCGAGAGGATCATGGTGTTGATCGCCACCGACTTGCCCGAGCCGGTGGTGCCGGCGATCAGGAGGTGGGGCATGCGGGTGAGGTCGACGTATTCCGGCCCGCCGCCGATGTCCTTGCCGAGCGCGAGCGAGAGCACCTGCGGCGACTTGACGAAGGAATCCGAGGTCAGCAGTTCGCGGAGATAGACGGTTTCGCGCCGCGCATTGGGCAGCTCGATGCCGATCACGTTGCGTCCCGGGATCACCGCGATGCGCGCCGAAACCGCGCTCATCGAGCGGGCGATGTCGTCGGCCAGCCCGACGACGCGCGAGGTCTTGGTGCCCGGCGCGGGTTCGAGTTCGTAGAGGGTGACCACCGGGCCGGGGCGGATCTTCACGATTTCGCCGTTGATGCCGAACTCGCTCAGCACCGAGATCAGCAGGCGCGCGTTCTGGGTCAGGCTTTCGTTGTTGGTCTTCGGTCCGGCGTTCTGCTTCGGCAGGTTGAGCAGGTCCAGGGGCGGCAGCTCGAACGCGCCCTTGGCGCGGCGGCCGAGCGGCAGGCGGCCCTGGCGGGCGCGTTGGGTTTCCTTCGGGCTCGGCGGCGGCTCGGGGGCACGGTCGACGATCGGTTCCTCGTCGATCTCGTC
>LUYR01000533.1 GCA_001603335.1 Rhodospirillales bacterium Alpha_05
CCACGCCTCCACGTCGGAGGGCGGCACGCCGACCGCCCGCGCCATCGCGGCAAAGCCGCCCCACGCGCGCGCGAGTTCGTGAACCGGATTCCCGGTATTCGGCTTAAGCTTCACGCTGCATCCCCTTCGAAAAGACCGGCTTGTTTCTTCGGCGGGGCGTCGATCCCCAAGCCCCCTTGCCGCCTCGCGCCCGAGATCCGCGCGACCGCGTCGCGGAAGAACCCGGCACCGAGTTCGATACCGATGAACTTTCGCCCCGCCTGGATCGCCGCGACTCCCGTCGTCCCCGAACCCATGAACGGATCGAGAACGACGTCTCCCGGTTGGGTCGATTGGCGGATGTACTCCGCCATCAGCGCGACCGGCTTTTGGGTCGGATGGACCTTCACCCCCACCGGGTTCGGACAACGCAGGATTTGCGCGGCGGACGGGTCGTTGATCGCCCGAGCGCGGCCCTTGAAGACGTAGGCCACGAACTCGCAGCCCTTCATGTACCAGCGGTTCGGAGTGACGCTGCACTTGTCCCAAACCAGCACGTTGTGGTGCTCGAACCCCACGCGCAGCGCGGCCGCCATCAGGTTTCCGATGTTGCGGGCATCGGCCATGAAATAGGCGTCGGCGTCTTCGCCGCAGGCCGCGAAGACGAGCGGCATGAAGTCATCGAAGGCGAGATCGCAAGGGATGATCCGCCCATCGTTCGAATATCCCTCGTCGACCGACAGGCAGCCCTTGAGCGCGCGGGAACACCCGCCCGAGGTCAAAAGATACGGGACATCGCTCACCACGCAGCTCGCCACGCCCCGAAGGCCCGGAAGGATGTCGAGCGCGTCGCCGTGGTAGAGGGTGGCGTCTCCGATAATCACGGGTTCGCTCATGCCACACCCCGCCGGAGAAGATCGTTGAAGTCGGTTCCGCGCGGCGAGATCACGTAATCGGCCATCCGCCCGCGCAGCTCGGCCCGGCGGACGCCGCGACGCAGGCGGCATTCCAGGGCCAGAAGGTCTTTGGTGTCGCCGTCGCCGAGGAAGGTCACGCGGGTGCATTCCGGGGGCATTTCCATGCCCAGGCGCTCCATGTCCGGCACCTCGGACGGCAGCCGCTTCCCCGCGAGCAGCGGGTGTGGCGCGCCTTGGCCCTTGCCCGGCCCGGTGAGGTTGTCGAGCGAGTAGGCAGCCCACGACGGCGTGCCCGCCGCCGCGACGGAAAGGCACGTTTCGATGCCCTCGCCCGCGCCCATGTGGGGGGCCACCCGACAAAGCCGGATCGCCGCGCCGCGCGCGTCGCCAAGCACCTTTTTCGCCGGATAGGACTCCCCGTTCTTGCGCCGCTGCGGCAAGGCCAGCTTTTCGCCGGTCTCGGGGTCGAGGAACGTCATGTGCAGCGCCGAGAACCGCCCATCCACCGCCTGCATCGCGGCGAGCATGGCGGGGCCGATGTGCAAAACCGTCTTCCGGTCGTCGTCGAAATACTGCGCGCGCGCCGCGAACCGCAGCACCGGAGAGCCGAGGTAAACCCGGCCCGGAATTCGCCGCACGCCGGTCAAGTAATCCTCAACCAGCGTCCCGCCGATGCGCGCGCCGCCCTGCCATATCCCGAAGGCGATTTCCCGCCGCCGCGCGGCCTTCCGGGCCTCGTCTTCGCGATCCACGACCGACGCCAGCGGCGCGAGAGACGGGGCCTTGTCGGCCTTCCGCGCCGCTTCCGCGCCGCCGGGGACATCCATTCCCGCTTTCGCCGCGAGCGCCGCGACCGCCTCGCCGAAGCGAAGCCCGCACCCCTCGGTCATCCAGCGGAAGGCATCGCCGTGCGCACCGCAACCGAAGCAGTGATAGAAGCCCTTGTCGGGGCGCACGGTGAACGAGGGAGATTTCTCGCTATGGAAGGGGCACAGGCCGATAAACTCCGGCCCCGCCTTCGTCAAACGCACCTTTTGCGCGATGAGATCGCCAAGGTTCGTCCGGCCCCGCACTTCATCGAGGAACGCTTGCGGAAATCGGGTCATGCCGCACCCCCGCAGTGTGTAGAAAAATACACATTCGGCGCTTGACGGCGCATCGCGTGGTGTGTATATTCATACACATCAGAGGGGGAGAGAAAACGATGATCAGCAGCCGGGAAATCATCAAGCGGATGGAAGCGGACGGGTGGTTCAAGGTCGGTCAGACCGGCAGCCACATCCACTTCAAGCACCCGACGAAGCCCGGCAAGGCCACCGTCAACCACCCCAACAAGGACATGTCCCTCAAGACGGTCCGCAGCATCGATAAGCAGACAGGGTTGAGGCTCCGCTAAGGAGCCTCCCGACTTCGCCAAGGAGGGCACACGATGAAACGGCTTTACCCCGCAGTGATCGACAAGGACGAAGGCAGCGACTACGGCATCAGCTTCCCCGACTTTCCGGGATGCGTGTCGGCGGGCAGCACCCCCGAGGAAGCCCTTGCCATGGGCGCGGAAGCCCTTTCCGGGCACGTCGCCATGATGATCGCGGACGGCGACGAACTCCCCGTGCCGACCCCCTTGGCGGAGATCGTCGACGAGCCCGACGAAAACGTCGTGATGCACACCCTGATCCCGGTGGTCATCCCCGGCCGCGCGAAGCGGATCAACGTCACCCTCGACGAAAGCTTGCTTGAGGAAATCGACAGCGAGACGAACAACCGATCCGGCTTCCTCGCCGAAGCCGCGCGCGCCGAACTCGCGCGCCGCCGCGCAGCCTGAACACGTTGCAGCCAATCCAACCGGCGCAGGGCAACCCGCGCCGGTTTTCTTATGGTTGACCGCGCACGTATACCGCGCGATTATCGACGCATGACAACTCGCGCGATCATCATGGCGACGTCGCTCGCCTTCGCCACCCCTGCGGCAGCGGCGGAATGCGTTATTCCGGCGAACCCGCCGCAATTCTCCGCCGACATCTCGGGGCCGGTGGTTGCCATCGTCGACGGCGACACCCTCGACGTTCGCGCCCACGGCAAGACCGTCCGCATCCGCCTGTACGGCATCGACGCGCCCGAGCACCAGAACACCGCGGGCCTGATCGCCCGCGCCGCGCTGGAAAGACTCGCCGACGGCAAAGAAGTCGCTTGCCAGGTGATGGACGCCGATCGATACAAACGCACCGTCGCGGCTTGCCGCATCGCCGGGGGACCCGACTTGAGCCTTGCTCAACTGGCGACCGGCAACGCCGCGAC
>LUYR01000534.1 GCA_001603335.1 Rhodospirillales bacterium Alpha_05
GACCTCTTCCTGGGAAAGCCCCTTCGACGCGGCGGCGGGCGCGACGTCGCGCTCGGCGGCGGTGGCCTGGGCCTTGGCCACGTCGACTTCACCGGGGACGGTGATCACGGTCTTGGTCTGGAGATGGTCGAGCAGGCGCTCGACCTTGCGCAGCTTCTGTCCGGTGAGGTCCTGGAAGCTGCATGCCTCCATGATCCCCTCGAGCTTGATGTAGCTGTCCTTGTCGGCGCGCTCCATCAGCAACTCGACCAGCCCGAGAATCCGGTCGACGCCACGCTCGGTGTCGGCGATCGCACCCTCGATCTGCTTCACCGCCGCACCGAGGGCGGCGATCACACGGGGATCAGACTTGGACATTGGCGCCATGGTCCCTCAACCCTCCCACGGACGCCCGGGAAGACCCCGGGCGATCGCGGAAATCCCAATTCGTTAGCGCGGCGCGATCACCATGATCATCTGCCGACCTTCCATCTTGGGAAATTGTTCGACCTTGGCAAGGTCGGCGACTTCATCGCGGATGCGGTCGAGAACCTTCGCACCGAGATCCTGATGCGCCAGCTCACGGCCACGGAACCGAAGGGTCACCTTGACCTTGTCACCCTCTTCAAGGAAACGGCGAACCGCCCGCATCTTGATGTTGTAGTCGTTATCATCGATGTTGGGGCGAACCTTGATTTCCTTGATCTCGATGACCTTCTGCTTTTTCTTCGCCTCGGCTTTCTTCTTCTGGATTTCGTATTTGAACTTGCCGTAATCCAGAATCTTGCAAACCGGCGGCTCGGCGTTCGGCGAGATCTCGACGAGATCGAGGCCGACGGCGAAGGCGCGGCTGAGCGCGTCGTCGCGGCTCACCACCCCGACCTGCTCACCTTCTGCGTCGATCAAGCGAATGTTCTGTGCGGAAATTTCGTCGTTTACGCGCGGTCCCTCGCGGGACGGAGTCGCGCCCATTGGTGGCCTGGCTATGAATCGCCTCCCTATCCGTATGATGGGGAACCCGCCGGTTGTATTGCGGCCGGTTCCCTCCGAAAAAACGCCTACGGGCCTGGCCCCCTTAGCCAGGAGCGCCCGAGACGCGAGTAGTGTTCGTCCGCCGGAAAATTCCCCGAACGGTTTAAACCAAATCCGGCGGCACAGCTTCGTGCCCGAGTTTAGCCTGAGCCTCGTCGAGCGCAAGGACTTCTTGCTTGTCGGAACCCAGGCGGCGCAACGCAACCGTGCGGTTTTCCGCCTCGCGGCGGCCGACGACGAGCAGCAACGGCACCTTCGCCACCGAATGCTCGCGCACCTTGGCGTTGATCTTCTCGTTGCGCAGGTCGGTCTCGACCCGCAGACCCGCCGCCTTCAGCGCCGCGGCGACTTCCACCGCGTAGTCGTTGGCGTCGGAAACGATCGGCGCGACCACCGCCTGCACCGGCGCGAGCCAGAGCGGGAAGCGACCGGCGAAGTTCTCGATCAGGATGCCCAGGAACCGCTCGAAGCTGCCGAGCACCGCGCGGTGCAGCATCACCGGACGCTTCTTCGCGCCGTCCTCGGCCACGTACGCCGCATCGAGGCGCTCGGGCAGGACGAAGTCGACCTGGAGCGTGCCGCACTGCCAATCGCGGCCGATCGCGTCTTTGAGCACGAATTCGAGCTTCGGACCGTAGAACGCACCCTCGCCCGGGTTGAGCTCGACCTCGAGATGGGCGGCCTTGGCGGCCTCCATCAGCGCGGCTTCCGCCTTGTCCCAGGTTTCGTCGGTGCCGGCGCGCTTGGCCGGACGGTCGGAGAACTTCACCCGCACGTCGGTGAAGCCGAAGTCGGTGTAGACCGTCTTCAACAGATGGCAGAACGAAATCGTCTCCGAGGTGATCTGGTCCTCGGTGCAGAAGATATGGGCGTCGTCCTGGGTGAACGCACGCACCCGCATGATGCCGTGCAGCGCGCCCGAGGGCTCGTAGCGGTGGCAAGAGCCGAATTCGGCCATGCGCAGCGGCAGGTCGCGGTAGCTCTTGATCCCCTGGCGGAAGATCTGCACGTGGCACGGGCAGTTCATCGGCTTGACCGCGAGGTGGCGGTCGTCCTGGGTCCTGATCGTGAACATGTTCTCGGCGAACTTGTCGGCGTGGCCGGAAGCCTCCCAGAGCGAGAAGTCGACGAGTTGCGGCGTCTTGACTTCCTGGTAGTCGCCCGCCTCGAGGCGGCGGCGCATGTAGTCGGTGACGGTGCGATACAGCGTCCAGCCCTTGGTGTGCCAGAACACGCTGCCGATCGCCTCTTCCTGCTGATGGAACAGGTCCATCTCGCGGCCGATGCGGCGATGGTCGCGCTTTTCCGCCTCTTCGAGCATCGTCAGGTGGGCTTCCAGGTCCTTCTGGCTCGCCCAGGCGGTGCCGTAGATGCGGTGCAGCATCGCGTTGTCGGAGTTGCCGCGCCAATACGCGCCCGCCACCTTCATCAGCTTGAACGCGGTGCCGAGCTTGCCGGTGGAGGGCAGATGCGGGCCGCGGCAGAGGTCGATGAACGTGCCCTGGCGATAAAGCGTGATCGTCTGGTCTTCCGGCAGATCGCGGATGATCTCGGCCTTGTAGGCCTCGCCCAGGCTTTCGAAGAACTTGATCGCCGTGTCGCGCGGCCAGACCTCGCGGATGATCGCCTCGTCGCGGGCGACGATCTCGCGCATCCGCGCCTCGATCTCGGCAAGGTCGTCGGTGGAGAACGGCGTCTCGCGCGCGAAGTCGTAGTAGAAGCCGTTCTCGATCGCCGGGCCGATGGTGACCTGGGTGTCGGGATACAGCTCCTTCACCGCCTCGGCCATCACGTGCGCCGCGTCGTGGCGCAGCAGCTCGACACCGTCCGCGTCCTTCGCGGTGATGATGGCGATCTCGGAATCCGCGTCCAAAGTTCGGGTGAGATCCCACAACGCGCCGTTCACCCGCACCGCGAGCGCAGCCTTGGCCAGGCCCGCGCCGATCGAGCGGGCGACATCCATGCCCGTCACCGGGCCGTCGTAGGACCGGACCGAACCGTCCGGGAGCGTAATCGCGACCATCACTTATCCTTCTTCGTGTCGTCGTCGGAACCCAATGAAATGCACACCCGGCCCGCCGACTGTCAACTCTTGTGACCGGGCAAATCCCCGATTTCCGCCAATTTTCGCCAGACTTCGTCCACGCTTAAGGACTTCAGGTCGGCGACCCGCAGAATCCCCACGGCAGGGCCGCGTTGCGCGCACAGCGCCGGGTCGGATTCGGACCCGTAAACCACCACCGAGGGACACCCGGCGACGGCCAAGAGATGCATCGGCCCGGTGTCGTTGCCCACCGCTGCCGCCGCGCGCCGCCCGAGCGCCGCGATCTCGGCGAATCCGGTGCGTCCGGTGAGCGCGAGGGTGCCG
>LUYR01000535.1 GCA_001603335.1 Rhodospirillales bacterium Alpha_05
CCGAGAACGGCATCGCGTCGAGCATCAGCCAGCGCGCGCCCGCACCCTCGCCCAGGCGCACCTGATGGCGGTGGCCGCCGCCCGCGAGCGCGTGCTCGAGCACCGAGCCGATTTCCCGCGCGGTTTCCGGCGCGACCACCTCGTGGAGCGGCGCGCCCTCGATTTCGCGCAGCGGATGCCCGAAGGTGAGTTCGCAGGCGGGATTGGCGAGCGCCACCCGCCAGAAGCGCGCGCCCGCGACGATCTCGGGCACCAGGGTCATGATGGTGTTGCGGGAGCTGTTGAGGATGCCCTCCAGCATGCCCTCCGCCAGCCCGGCGCGCAGCAGGCGCTTGCGCTCGATGCCATAGGCGATGGCGCGCCGCAGGTGGACCGCGTCGACTCGACCCTTGATCAGGAAATCCTGGGCACCGAGGCGCACCGCCTCGGTCGCCTGGTGGTCGTCGTCCGAACTGGTCAGCACCAGGACCGGCGCATCGGGCGCGGCGGTCAGGACGCCGGAAAGGGATTCGAGGCCGCGGGCGTCGGGCAGGCCGAGGTCGAGGAGAATCGCGTCGTAGCGCCGGACGGCGATGCTGCCGAGGGCCGCGGCCAGGGTGTCGGCCACGTCTACCGTGCCGAAGGCTCCGCCCTCCGCCAGGAGCACCTGGGTCAGGCGGGCATGGGCCGCGTCGTCTTCGACAAGCAGCACGGAAATCTGTTCAGACACAACCTTCTGTGGCGTTTTCGTGGCCAAGTGCGTACTCAAGACCTGCCGTCCTTCGACGATCCGCGGCGTTCGACACTGAAGTCCATCGGTTCCTCAACCCCGCACCAAACAACCCCACGGGGAAGCGCTTGCGTCATTGGAAGGAATTTTCCGACGGCCTAGCTACCATAAACCCCTGACGATAGCCAATAGTTCTGCGCCCACATCACCTATAAGTGTGAGATTCACCTCACACTAATCGCGGCGCCATTTCGTCCCGCCTGCGCCGTCCTCGAGCGTGACTCCAGCGTCGGCAAGGGCTTGGCGCAGGCGATCCGCCTCGGCGAAGTCCCGCGCCCCCCGGGCTGCCGTGCGCGCCGCAACCATGGCGTCGATCTCGGCGTCCGACGGACCACTCGCCGCCCCCGACCCGGCACGCCGCCAGGCCTCCGGATTCGCCACGAGAATCCCAAGCAATCCGGCAGCTTCGAGCATCGCCGCCTTGAGCGTCGCCTGTTCGGCGGGCTCGACGGATTTGTTGAGCTGGGTCGCGAGTTCGTGCATCGCCGCGATCGCCGCGGGGGTGTTGAGGTCGTCCATCAGCGCGTTCACCACCGGCGCCACCAGGGGCTCAGCGCCCCGCGCGTCGGCGGCCACATCCCCCACCCGCTCAAGGGCGGTGTAGAAGCGGTCGAGGGTCTGCTTGGCCTGCGCCAGGCCGTCGTCGGTCCAGTTGAGCGGCTGGTGGTAGTGGGTCGAGAGCAGGCACAGGCGGATCGCTTCGCCCGGCGCCTTCGCCAGCAGATCCTTGACGGTGAAGAAGTTGCCGAGGGACTTCGACATCTTTTCGCCGTCCACCATCAGGTAGCCGTTGTGCATCCAGTAGCGCGCGAAGGTGCCGGAGCCGTGGGCGCAGGTGGACTGGGCGATCTCGTTTTCGTGGTGCGGGAAGACCAGGTCCTGGCCGCCGCCGTGAATGTCGAAGGAGGTGCCGAGGTACTTGCCGCTCATCGCCGAGCACTCGATGTGCCAGCCCGGACGGCCGCGTCCCCACGGGCTGTCCCAGCCCGGCAGGTCGTCGGACGAGGGCTTCCACAGCACGAAGTCGCCGGGATCGCGCTTGTAGGGGGCAACCTCGACCCGCGCGCCGGCGATCATCTCGTCCTGGCTGCGGCGCGACAGCGCGCCGTAGTCGGGCATCGACGAGACCGCGAACAGCACGTGACCTTCCGCCGCGTAGGCGTGGCCCTTTTCGATCAGCACCGCGATCATCGCGATCATCTCGGCGATGTGCTCGGTGGCGCGCGGCTCGACGTCGGGCGGCAGGGCGTTGAGCGCCGCCATGTCGTCGTGGTACCAGGCCGCGGTTTCCTCGGTGATCTCGCGAATCGAGCGCCCGGATTCGGCGGCGCGCGCGTTGATCTTGTCGTCGACGTCGGTGATGTTGCGCGCGTAGGTGACCTTGGGGTACAGGCGCTTCAACAGCCGATAGAGGGTGTCGAACACCACCACGGGGCGCGCGTTGCCGATGTGGGCGCGGTCGTAGACAGTGGGACCGCAGACATACATCCGCACGTGGCTCGGGTCGATCGGGGCGAACGCGTCGTGGGCGCGCGTCAGGGTATTGTATACGGTCAGACCCAAGCTGAAATTTCCTTTATCTTCAATTAGCTGTGTCGCGCTCTCAGGCAGTCTCGCCCGAGAGGCGCGCGAGCGCACGGCGATACCCGAGCATCGGCAGCAACACCTTCAGTTCCGGCCCATTCTCGCGCCCGGTGAGGGCCAGACGCAAGGGGTGAAACAGCGCCCGCCCCTTGCGCCCGGTCTTCGCCTTCACCGCGTCGGCGAGCGCCGACCAAGTGGTGGCGTCCCAGGGCTCGGGCGGCAGGCCGGCGGCGGCGGCGGCGGCGACTTCGGCATCCTCGATCACCGGCGTCATCGGCTCGTGAATCACCTTCCACCAGTCGCAGGC
>LUYR01000536.1 GCA_001603335.1 Rhodospirillales bacterium Alpha_05
GCCCGCCGCCGCCGAGCCCGACAGCCCGCCGCCCGAGCCCGAGCCCGAGGTCCGCACCGAGCTTTCCGGCCACGTCGTGGTGGTCGGCTCGGGCGTCGTCGGCGCCCACGTCGCGGCGGCGTTGCGCGGTCGCGGCATGCCCTATCTGGTGATCGAGGAATCGATGACCCGCGCCGAGCGGATGCGCGGCGAAGGGGCGGAAGTGGTGGTCGGCAACGCCGCCGACCCCGAGGTGCTCGACACCGCCAACCTCGGCGAGGCACGCCAACTGGTGGTGGCGATCCCCCAGGCGTTCGAGGCGGGGCAGGTGGTGCAGCAGGCGCGCGCCGCCAACCCCTCTCTCGAAATCGTCGCCCGCGCGTATTCGGATGCGGAAACCGAGCATCTTTCCGAAATGGGCGCGGACCTGATCGTCACCGGCACCCGCGAGGTCGCGCGCGCGATCGTCATGCGCTTGGCGCACCAGGAGGATCCGCCGCCGCCGCAGGCCGATCCGGGGTTCTACGGCGCGTTCATCTGAGCCCGCGCGACCGGAGATATGGCAGCATCGGTTAACTGAATTTTCGGTTGCGGGGTTGCGGCGCGACGGCATGGCGCCATATCGAAGCGACACCTTCTCGTTTTAAGCGAGGTCCCGCATGCCGAATGCCCGGTTTGCGCATGTCTGGCGGGTTTTGCGCGGATGCCTGCCATGGCTCGCGCCGCCGGCCAATCCGCATCAGACCTACCGCAACCTCGATGGGCTGCGTCTGATCGCCTCCGTCGGGATCGTGCTGTTCCACTACAACATCTACCTCGCCGACGCGATTCCCTACACCCGGCCCTATACGCAGCAGTTCCCCTATTTCGTCGACCTGTTTTTCGTGATTTCCGGGATCGTCATCGCGATGGTCTACGCCGACGGTGTCGGCGACCTGCGGCGCTATCTGAATTTTCTTTCGCTGCGCCTCGCGCGGCTCTACCCGCTCCACCTCGTCACCCTGCTGTTCTATGCCGCGATCGGCTGGATGGTGCTGCGCGGCACGCTCACGGTGCTCAACCCCGACCGCTACGACTTCCACGACTTCGTCCCCAACCTGCTGCTGATGCACGCCTGGGGCTTCGGCAACGGCTTCACCTTCAACTACGTCAGCTGGTCGGTGAGCGCAGAGCTCTTCTGCTACCTCGTCTTCCCGGCGATTCTCTGGCTGGTGCGGCGGCGCTTCTGGGTGAGCGCGGCGGCGGTCTTCGGCATCGTCGCCCTCGCCGAGGCGGTCACCGCGCTGCTCCTCGACGCCTTTCCCGCCAACCCCGACTACAACGTCTCGTTCGTGCGCGACGCGGTGGCGGGGTTCAGCGTCGGGGTGTTCATCTATCTTCAGCGCGCCACCTGGGCGCGGCTGTTCGATCCGTCGAGCCTGCGGCTGTGCGGCACCGTGGTGTTCTTCGCCATGCTCGCCTCGCTCACCTTCGGCGGACCCGCGTGGCTATCCCTCGGGCTGGTGTATTTCGCGGTGTTCCTCCATTTCGCCGCCGACGAGCAGGGGGTCGCGCTGATTCCGTCGTGGCGGGTGTTCGCCGACGGCTCCGAGCTCACCTATTCGCTCTACATGCTCCACACCGTGGTGGCGACGGTGGTGGTGTCGTTCATCTTCCCGCGCCTGTTCGGCCACTCCCAGGGCGCGGTGGTGGCGTCGCTGGTCGCCGGTCTGGTCTGCACCTACGTGCTCGGCGTGCTGATGTTCCGCGGCTTCGAAAACCCGGTGCGGCGGCGCTGGCGCAAGATCTCCGACCGCCTGCTGCGCGCGCCGCGCGCGGTCGCCAAGGCGCCGGGCGAATAGGCGGAAATCCGGGCAAAAAAAATCCCACCGCAAGGGTGGGATCGGGGGGTATGGCGCGCCCGGAAGGACTCGAACCTCCAGCCTTCTGATTCGTAGTCAGATGCTCTATCCAATTGAGCTACGGGCGCATACCCAACCTGCCGGTCGCAGGCGAGGCGTTTGAATACTCAATTCCCCGGACCTCTGCAAGACAAAAATCAAAAGAATTTTCGCGCGGCGCTCAGGCCGGGGTGGAACGCCCGAAACCTGCGAGGCGTTCCCGCCGCCGCGCCCGCAGAACCCCGCCGTCGACGAGGCGCGCCGCATCGAGCCGCGCCAGCACCG
>LUYR01000537.1 GCA_001603335.1 Rhodospirillales bacterium Alpha_05
CCTGCCGAGCCTCGACGTCGCGGCGGGCGCCGGTCCGGAATGGAGCCGCAACTCTTCGGCCCCCGACGGCGAGACCATGCCCCGCTATGAAAGCTCCGCCAGCCTCTCGCTGACGCTGTTCGACGGATTCAACCGCGAGTCTGCGATCGAACGTTCGGCCGCCCGCGTCGACGCCGCCGCGAGCCGGGTGATGGAGCGCTCGGAAGCGATTGCCGCCAACGCGACGGAAGCCTACCTCAACGTTCTGCGCAACATCGAACTGGTGAAGCTCGCGGAAGACAACCTTTCCGCCCACCGCGGCCTCTCGGGCATGGTTCGCGACCGCGTCCGCGGCGGCCAGAGCGGTTCGGGCGACCTGCAGCAGGCGACCTCTCGCTATTCCGCCTCCGAGGAAGCCCTGGTGCAGGCGCGCAAGGATCTCCGGGATTCGCACACCGTCTACATCCAGATCATCAACGAGATGCCCGAAGGCTTGGAGCACTCCAACCTTCCGGTCGACGCGCTGCCGCAGAACGTCAATGACGCGGTGCGCATCGCCCTCAACAGCAGCCCGACCCTCGAGGCCGCGGGTGCGGATCTCGACGAGGCCGAAGCCGTGCATCGCGGCGCCCAGGCCGGCTTCTGGCCGAAGGTCTCGCTGGTCGGCTCGACCTCGTGGAACCGCAACATCGACGGCGTGCGCGGCGAAGACAGCGACGCGTCGGCGATGGTGCAGATGCGCTACAACCTCTATCGCGGCAACATCGACCAGAACCTCCGCATGGAGACCGCCGAGCGGGTTTCGCAGGCCCGCTCCGCGGTGCTCCGCCTCGAACGCGCCGTTGCCAAGGAAGTCCGTGACTCGTGGTCGGCGATGGAAGCCGCGCAGATGCGCTCCGACGTGCTGAACCAGCAGGTCGTGGCGAATTCCCAGGTGGTTTCGTCCTACCGCCAGGAATTCTCGATCAACCAGCGCACCCTGCTCGATCTCCTCGACTCCGAGAACGAATTGTTTACCGCGCGCACCCGCGCGGTGACCGCGCAGTATGCCTATGAGTACTCGGTCTATCGCACCCTCGCGGCGATCGGCGAACTCAATAAGACCTTCGGCATCAGTCCGCCGCAGGAATCCGTGGCCACCGCGCGCGCCGGTGCGGGCGTCGAGCCCGATCGCACCGCGCCGTTCGTGACCCGTCAGCCCGGCTACGAGATGGACAACGCCGGTCGCTGAGGAAAATCCTGACGACCGGCAGGCGGTGCGCCGCCTGCCGGTCGGATTTTCATCCCGGAGGCGACATGGCCGAAGCGTCGCCATCAGTTGCGATGGTATCCCCCGTCAGTTTCGAGTTTCGCCCGCTCGTCGATGAACTGCGGGCGCGCAACTTCCACGTCTTCCCCGCTCCCGATCCGCACCCGTCGGTCACTGCCGACGTCTTTCTCGGCTGGTTTTCGCCGCTCGACGATGGCGTGATCGCAAGCCTTTCGCCGTGGCTGGTCGCCGACGGTTCGCCGGTGGTGGTCGCGGCCAAGAGCCCGCCGAGCCAAACTATCGAGCTCGAACTCCTGCGCCAGGGCGTTGAAGAGGTGGTGGCGGTCGGCGACGGCTTCGCCTGCGAACCGCTGTGCGCGGCGATCCTGCGGTCGATGCACCGCCATCACTACCGCAAGGCCCAGGCGCAACGCCCGGTGGACGCCGCCGCGAGTCAGGCGCAAGCGATGATCGACCTGTTCCCGGTCGCGGTGGTGATCGCCAACGGCGACGGCACGGTGCGTATCGCCAATCGCCGCGCCCGCGATCTCCTCGGCGAGCATCAGGCGCTTTATCTCGATCCGCTCAACCGCATCCGCCTCACCCACCGCCAGGGTGACTCCGACCTCTACGCGACGATCCACGCCTTGCAGAGCGGCGCCGACATCGATTGCGCCCTTGCCGCGCCGCGCCGCGACGGTGGCACGCCGCTTTCGGTTCTGGTGGTTCCGGTCGGCAGCGGCATCAATGGCCAGACGCGCGGCGTCACGCTGTTCATCTCCGACCCCGAGCAGTTGCTAGCGATCCAGCCGGAAACCCTCGAGGGCCTCTACGGCTTCACCGTCGCCGAGGCGAAGCTGGTGATCGCGCTGGTTTCCGGCCATACGCTCGACGCCGTCGCCGCATCCACCGGCACCAGCCCGAACACGCTGCGCAACCAGTTGAAGGCGATATTCCGCAAGACCGGGACCAATCGGCAGGCGGAACTGATGAAGCGCGTGCTCACCGGACCGGCGGTATTCCGTCGATCGCGGACGGGCTAGACCACCCCCGGCTCCGCCACGTCCTCCGTCTTCGGCGCAATCCGCGCGAGGACGTCCACAACCTCTCCATCGTACTTTTCCGGGTGTTCGCGGAAGATCCCGAGAACCGTCTCCGGCGCAACCGCCTCGCGGTACGAGCGCGGCGCGGTGCGCGCGGCGAAGACGTCCGCGACTGCGAGAATCCGGCCGAGGCGGGTGATTTCGGCACCGCTGCGCCCGCGCGGGTAGCCGCTGCCGTCGAGGCGTTCGTGGATCTGCTCGAGGGTTTGCGGTACCGGCAACTCGAAGGCAATCCCGCGTACCGCTTCGAGCGCGAGATCGATATGCGCGGTGAGCTTCTTGCGTTGCTCCTGGGTCAAGCGGGTTTCCTTGCGGATCAATTCCCGCGGCAGGAAGATCTTGCCGATTTGCGACAGGCTTGCCGCCGTGGCGATGGTGTCGATCTCGGCGACGCTGCAACCCATTTCGCGGGCAATCCGCACCGCCAGTTCACGCAGGCGATCGGCATGGTTGGCGAGATACGGGTCCGCCGCGGCGACCGAGCGCGACAGCACCCGGATCGTGTCTTCCATGGTCTGGCGCTGGCGCTCGCGCGCGATCTGCGCCTCGGTGATGTCGCGCACCAGGGTGACGACGCCCGAGGCCTCGCCATCGACGCCGGGGAACGGCACCTTGGAAATCGCGAGCCAGCGCGGCGTCGCACCTTCTCGGTCTTCGTAAACCTCGCCCACCATCGGGCCGACTTTGAGCACCTGCGCATCCCACTCGGCAAAGCGGCGCGCGAGCTCCGGAGTGAGCAGATGGTGGATCGGCTCACCGGTGCAACGGCTCGGGTCGCGGTCGACGCGTTCGGCGAACGCGGTGTTGGCGTAGACGATCCGTCGGCCGGCGTCGACGACGGTGATTTCCTCGGCGATGGTGTCGTTGATCGAGTTGATCAGGTGATGCTGCGCTTCGATCCGCGCCGCGAACTCGCGGTATTGCTCGGCGAGGGCGAGGCTGTTGTGCAGCGATTGCCGCCACCATACCACCAGCACCCCCGCGCCGATGCAGCCGAGCGCGGCGAGGATCAGCAGGGTGACGATCACCCGCGTCGCAACGATGTCGCCCTGAACCATCGACGCATCGACGTCGTAGAGCACCTGCCATGGGGTTTCCGGCACCGCCTCGGCGAGCACGTAGCGTTCGTCGGCGCCGATCTTCGCAGTGCCGAATTGCGCCGCCGCGGCGAGCACGGGGGCTGCGACCGGCGCAAGCTCCGCGCCCTTGGCCTCGCTCGCCTGATCGCCCTGCACCAGCACCAGGTGTTCGCCGGATTCGAGCGTGCGGCCGGGCGCCAGGGCTTCCGCCAGCCCCGCCGCGGCACGCACCGTCAGCAC
>LUYR01000538.1 GCA_001603335.1 Rhodospirillales bacterium Alpha_05
GCGCAAGCCCTTGGTCGCGAGGCGCGGCAGGTCGTCGCCGTCGAGGCGCTCGCCGCCTTCGCCCACCCGCGACACCAGGTGCGGCACCAGCGTGCCCGCCTCCGACGCGTTGACGGTGAGCACGTCGATCTTGCCGAGCAGGCGCTCGAAATCGGACCAGTAGGCGGAGAGGTGGCGCAGGCCGGGGTTGACCGCGACGAAGGCGCGGTTCGCCTTCGAGCTTTCGACGATGCGCGGGAACATCTCGGCGGATTTGTTGCTGAGGTTGGAGATGAACACCACGTCGGCGGTGAACGCGTCGTCGCGCAGGTCGTTTTCCTCGAGCAGGGTATTGGCGCCGCGGAAGGTGAAGATCCCGGCGTTGCGGTCGTGCGAGGAGACCAGCACCGAGGCGCCGGTCGGCGCGCGACTGTCGCGGATCGCCCAGCGGGTCGAGACGCCTTCGGCCATCAGGGCCGACAGCAGGGTTTCGGCGCGTTGGTCCTGGCCGAGCTTGATCAGGGTCGCGACGTCCAGCCCGAGCCGCGCCATCGACACCGCGGCGTTGACGCCGCCGCCGCCGCAGTGGGTCGAAACCTCCTGCGCCTCGATCTTCTGCCCTTCCTCGAGGAGGAGGAACGAGCTGTCGGCGTTTTCCATCGCCATGCGTTCGATACGGTCGCTGCTGATGATCGCGATGGTGTCGATCATCGCTCCGCCTACGGTGAGCACGCGCATGTCCAACCTCTCTCAGATGTCTTTGTGCCCTCTTGAACGAGGGTCTATCCCGGCCAGATGGCCGGAGCGAAACCCGAATATAGGGTGCCGAATGCCGGGGTGCCCGTCTTTGTCGCTAGCGTGACGTTTCGCGCGTGCCTGCATCCACCGGTTCGAACGCCGCGTTCGTCAGTCGCCAGAGGCTTCCGGTTTCGAGATCGAACCACCAGCCGTGCAGCGCAAGCTCGCCCGCCGCCTCGCGTTCGGCGAGCCAGGGGAAGGTGCGCAGGTTGGCGACCGATTGGCGGATCGCGGCCTGCTCGACCTCGCGCGCGCCCGCATGGGCGGAGCAGGCGTCGGCGGCGATCGCGACCCACGGTCCGATGAACTCGCGGGTCTCGGGGCGGCCGCGCGCAAGGTCGCGCAGCGCGCCGATGCCGCCGCAGGAGGAATGCCCGAGCACGAGGATTTCCGAAACCCCGAGGTCGCGCACCGCGAACTCGATCGCGGCGCTGGTGCCGTGATACTGGCCGTCGGGTTGGTAGGGCGGCACGAGGTTGGCGACGTTGCGCACGACGAACAGCTCTCCCGGCTCGGCGTTGAACAGGATCGCCGGATCGACGCGGGAATCCGAACACGCGATCACCAGGATGCGGGGCTTCTGGCCTTCGCGGTGGAGGGCGCGAAAGAGCTCGGGGGAGTCGGCGAAGTAGGCTTCGCGGAAGGCGCTGAAGCCGGAGAGCAGCTTTGCGGTTTCGGTCATCGTCAGGTTCCTTGCGGTGCGGCATGCCGGCGGATGTAGGCGAGGCAGGCGTCGGCGGTGATCGGTCGGCAAAACAGATAGCCCTGGACGACGTTACAACCAAGGGCGCGGAAGCGATCGAGTTGCTCTTGCGATTCCACGCCCTCGACCACGGTTGCCATGCCGAGCGACCGCGCCAGATCGACGATGCTGCGGACGATGTGGTCGTTGACCTCGCCGGATCCGGCGAGGGTGAAGGAGCGGTCGATCTTGATCGTGTCGACCGGGAATTCGCGCAGGTAGCGCAGCGAGGTGTGGCCCATGCCGAAGTCGTCGATCGCCACCCGGACGCCGTGGGCGCGCAACCGCTGCACCGCGCCGAGCGCCGCGGAGTGGGGCGAGAGCACGGTGGATTCGGTGATTTCGAGCTCGATCTGGCGGGGCGCGAGGCCGTGACGCGCGATGCAGGCGATCACCTCGTCGGCGAAGCCGGGGCCGAGCAGCTGGCGCGGCGTGATGTTGATGCACGCGACCAGCGCGTCGTCGGCGGTGCCGCGCCACGCGGCGCGGCAGGCGCAGGTTTCCTCGAGCACGAAACGGCCGAGGCGGTCGATCGCGCCGAGGTCCTCGGCCAGCGCCACGGTGATCGGCGGCGGCACCCGACCGAACGAGGGGTGGTGCCAGCGCAGCAACGCCTCGACCCCGACCACTTGGTCGCTGCCGGTGTCGACCTGCGGCTGGTATTCGAGATAGAGGCCGGTGCCGCGGTGCAACGCGTGCTCGAGGTCGTAGGCGAGGGTCTCGGCAAGGTCGCCCTCGCGCCCCGGCGCGCCCAGGCACTTGCGCTCGGCGGGGACCGGCGCGGTGGCCTCGGCGATGTGCAGCAGGCGGGTCATCGCG
>LUYR01000539.1 GCA_001603335.1 Rhodospirillales bacterium Alpha_05
CCCGCCGCCGCCGAGGCCGCGGGATTCCGCCCCTGCAAACGCTGCAAGCCGGAAGGCCAGCCTCGCGCGTCGGCGCAAGCGGAGGTCATCGCATCGGTCTGCCGCCATATCGAAGCCGCCGAAACCCCGCCCACCCTTGCCGAGCTCGCGGCGCACGCGGGTCTCAGCCCGTATCACCTGCATCGGCTGTTCAAAGCCCACACCGGCGTCACGCCCAGGGCCTACGCCGCCGCCCACCGCGCCGAACGCGTGCGGCGCGAACTCGGCACCGGCGCAT
Organism: Rhodospirillales bacterium Alpha_05; assembly: GCA_001603335.1. GTDB lineage: Bacteria > Pseudomonadota > Alphaproteobacteria > Rhodospirillales > Rhodospirillaceae > Oleispirillum. The sequence continues at coordinate 278 of LUYR01000539.1, forward strand.
CGGTGACCGGGGCGATCTACGATGCGGGGTACAACTCCAGCGGCCGCTTCTACGCCGAAGCCGACGCGGTGTTGGGAATGACCCCGTCGCGCTATCGCAACGGCGGCGCCGGAACCGAGATCCGCTTTGCCGTCGCGCAATCCTCGCTCGGGGCCGTGCTGGTTGCGGAGAGCACGCGCGGCATTTGCGCCATCGCATTGGGCGATGATCCTGATGTTTTACTTGAAGACTTCCAGGGTCGTTTCCCCGCCGCTGGTCTGGTCGGCGACGATGCTGAGTTCCACGCCCGGGTCGCCGCGGTGGTGGGCTTGATCGAAGCGCCGCAGAGCGGATGCGATCTGCCGCTCGACATCCAGGGCACCGCCTTCCAGCGCCGCGTCTGGGAGGCGCTGCGGCGAATTCCGAGCGGTGAAACCCGCACCTACACCCAGCTCGCCGCAAGCATCGGCGCGCCCGGCTCGGTGCGCGCGGTGGCGCGGGCATGCGCCACCAACGTGCTCGCCGTCGCCATCCCCTGCCATCGCATCGTCCGCGTCGACGGCGGCCTCGCGGGCTATCGCTGGGGCATCGCGCGCAAGCGGGCGCTGCTCGACCGGGAGAAGACCTGAGTGGAAACATCCTTTACCATCCCACTGCCCTCGGACTACCGCAGCGGCGACGTCCTCGCCTTCCATCGCCGGGACGTGCAGACCATCGCCGAGCGGGTTGACGACGACGAAATTCACAAGGGCCTGATCTGGGAAGGGCGTCCGGCCTGCCTCCGCATCGCCCTCCAACCCGGCACGGCAGAGGTTGGCCTCGCCGTCGACGGTGGCGAAGCCGAGGCGGCCTCGGTCGAGGCGATGGCGCGGCGAATGCTCGGCCTAACTCAGGACGTCGACCGGTTCGAGCGGGAATTTGCCGAACACCCGGAGATCGGCGCGGTGATCGCACGCCGCACCGGCCTGCGGGTCCCGGCGACGGCGACGCCGTTCGAGGCGATCACCTGGGCGATCACCGGCCAGCAGATCAGCGTCGGGGCCGCCACCTCGATCCGTCGCCGCCTGATCCAAGCCGCCGACGTGCGCCATTCCGAGGGGCTCTGGTGCTATCCCGACGCCGAGCAGGTCCTGCGCCTGACCGAGGAGGGCTTGCACCCATTGGGCTTTTCCGCGACCAAGGCGCGGACGATTCATGCGCTGAGCACTGCCGTGGCAAGCGGCAGCTTGCCCCTCGACGCCTGGGTGCGCGCGCCCGATGCGGAGGAAATCCGCGCCCGGCTTGGCGAAGTGCGCGGCATCGGGCCGTGGACGATCAGCTATGCGCTACTGCGGGGCTTCGGCTGGCTCGACGGCTCGCTGCATGGCGATGTCGCGGTGCGACGGAATCTCCAGGTCCTGCTCGGCCGTGCGGAAAAACTCACCGAAGCCGAGACCGAAGCCTGGCTTGCGCCGTTCTCTCCTTGGCGCGCGATGGTCGCCGCACACCTCTGGATGATGCAGACCGACGACGGCTACTGAGGGTCGTCGCCGTCGTCCTCCACGCCGCGCGTCGCGCTGCCCCATGGCCTCCGCCCCTGCCGCAAAGCCACGCTGTCCTGGCGGGTGATCCGCCCCTCGCCGTCGAGCCAGAGGGCGAGCGCACCGGAGCGGGTTAAGTCCTCGACGTCGAACAGCACCGCGCGGCATGCGGAGCGCACCGCGTCCGGGGCCGCGAAGCGCGCCACCACGAGCGCCGCCTCGCCGCAATCGTCGCCCAGAGTGGCGGCGGTGCTGCGCGCGATCCGCCAGC
>LUYR01000540.1 GCA_001603335.1 Rhodospirillales bacterium Alpha_05
GAGGCGGTGGGCGACGCGCGCGCCGCGGTCGTGCGCGCCGACGAAGAAGCGCTCATGGCCGAAGTGGCTCATCACCGCGGCCATGTCGGCGGCCATGGCGCGCTTGGAATAGGGGGCGTGGTCGGGGGCGGAGGCGGGCTTGGACGAGCGGCCGTAGCCGCGCAAGTCGGCGGCGACGACGGAGTAGGACTTCGCCAGTTCGGGCGCGACGCGGTTCCACATCGCCGAGGTTTGCGGGTAGCCGTGGAGGAGCAGCAGCGCCGGACCGGAGCCGCCGACGCGGCAGGAGATTTCCGCGCCCGGCGTGGCGACGCGGTGTTCGGTGAATCCGGGGAACAGGGGAGCGGTCATCTGAAGGGCCTCGTCGGTTGAGAGGGAACACTCCAGAGATAAGCCGGTTGGGACCGGAAATTAGCCGTGATTATTATATAATAGTTTGCGATTAATCATCGGCGGCGGCCTTCCTACCTTCTCAAGGGACAGCATGACCCCAAGGAGGCCGCCCGTGACCGCACCGCGCACGCTCTACCGCAAACTCGTGGACGCCCACACCGTCGAGCGCCTGAGCGACGACGAAGTTCTGCTCGGCATCGATCTGCACATCATGAACGAATACACCAGCCCGCAGGCGTTCTCGGGGCTGGCGGAGTCGCAGCGCCCGGTGTGGCGGCCCGGCGCGCACTTGGCGGTGGTGTCGCACGTCAACGCGACGCGGCGCAACGGCCCGGGCGACGACGACGCGGCCTTGCTGATCCGCACGCTCGAGGACAACTGCCAGACCCACGGCATCGCCTGCTACAGCCTCAAGGACGCGCGCCAGGGTATCGAGCACGTGGTGGTGCCCGAGCAGGGGCTGGCGCGACCGGGGATGGCGATCGCGTGCGGCGACTCCCACACCACCACCTACGGCGCGTTCGGGGCGCTCGGCTTCGGCATCGGCACGTCGGAGGTCGAGCACGTGCTGGCCACCCAAACCCTGGTCTACACGCCGCTGAAGGACTTCCGCATCGTCATCGACGGCCCGCTGCCCTTGGGCGTCACCGCCAAGGATTTGGCGATCCGCGCGGTGGCCGAGGTGCGCGCGGGCGGCGCGAACGGCTTTGCGGTGGAGTTCGCAGGCGCGGCGATCGAGGCGCTCGACATCGCCGGGCGGATGACGGTGTGCAACATGGCGGTCGAGCTCGGCGCACGCGCCGCGCTGATGGCCCCGAACCAGGCGGTCTATGATTTCCTCAAGGGCAAGCCGCAGGCCCCGACGGGCGCGGAGTGGGACGCCGCCCTCGCCGCGTGGCAGGGCCTCGCCTCCGACCCCGACGCGAAATTCGACCGCGAGATCGTCATCGACGCCGCGACCATCGCGCCGCAAGTCACCTGGGGCACCAGTCCGGATCAGGCGGTGGCGGTGGGCGGCAAAGTTCCGGACCCCGCATCCGAGCCGACCCCGTCGCGCCGCGCCGCCGCCGAGCGCTCCCTCGCCTACATGGGCCTCTCCGCCGGGCAGGAGATTTCCGCCATCGCCATCGACCGCGCCTTCATCGGCTCCTGCACCAACAGCCGCATCGAGGACCTGCGCGCCGCCGCCGCGATCCTGCGCGGTCGGCACGTCAGCCCGAACGTCGCGGCGGTGGTGGTGCCGGGCTCCAACCTCGTGCGCAAGGCCGCCGAGGCGGAAGGGCTGGATAAAATCTTCCGCGACGCCGGGTTCGAATGGCGGCCCGCCGCCGGGTGTTCGATGTGCCTCGCGATGAACGACGACGTCGCCAAACCCGGCGAACGGCTCGCCTCCTCCACCAACCGCAATTTCGAAGGCCGCCAGGGCCAGGGCGCGCGCACCCACCTGATGAGCCCGGCGAT
>LUYR01000541.1 GCA_001603335.1 Rhodospirillales bacterium Alpha_05
GCATCGTCGACGCCCGCGACGTCGCCGCGTTCGACGCCCGCCTCGCCCAGCTCGGCCTCCCGCCGCTTGCGCCGCGCACCGAGGTTTCGGGCTTCAACTATTCCAAGGGCCGCGCCGTGCAGCTGCTGGTCTATCGCCGCACCGGACCGCCCGCATGAAGCTTCGCCCCGTGTTCGCAGCGTTCCGTCCGGTCTTCACCGGCGTCCGCTTCGCGGCGCGGGGCTTGGTGCGCTTCAGCCGGCGCTTCCCCTGGATCGCCGCGACCCTCGGGGTGTGCAGCGCCTGCGCGATCCTGATGGCGTTCTTCGACATGCCGCTCGCCCATGCGATGCGCAACAACCTGCCGCCCGAGACCTTCGGCTTCTTCAAGGTGCTCACCGACATCGGCCTTTCCGGCCTGTGGTACGTGCTGGCCGCCGGACTGCTGCTCGGCGCGCGCATCCTCGCCGGGTTCTCCGCCACCATCGTCCGCCACGATCAGTTCATGAATCTCGCCCGCTCGGCATGGTTCATGATCGTCGCGATGGCGACCTCGGCCCTGGCGGTGCAGTTGATCAAGTTCGCCGTCGGCCGCTACCGGCCGCGCTACCTGTTCGAGGAAGGGCTCTACGGCTTCGACCCGTTCGGCGTGCACATGGCGATGTACTCCTTCCCCTCCGGCCACACCCAAACGGTGGTCGCGGCGATGACCGCGCTGACCCTGATCTACCCGCGCTACAACCTTCTCTACATCCTCGTAGCGGTGCTGGTGGGGTCGAGCCGCGCCCTCACCAGCATCCATTATCCATCGGACGTGCTGATGGGCGCGTACGTCGGCTTCGCGGTGACGATGGCGATGCGCTGGCTGTTCGAACGCAACGGCCGCTCGCTGCGGGTGGATCGCTGACGCGATACTGTTGCGTCGCAGGATACGTTATCCTATGGTGCGCCGATGCGTACCTCCGCCCTCACCGCCATCGCGTTCGCCGCCGCGCTCCTCGCGGCGCATCCGGCGTTCGCCCACCCGCATTCGTGGATCGACCTCAAGGTCGCGGTGATGTTCGACGACGCGGGCAAGGTCAAAGGGCTGCAGGAGGATTGGCTGTTCGACGAGGTCTACACCACCTACATCGTCGACAGCTTCGCCAAGGGCAAACCGCTCACCCCGGAGCGCCTCGCCGCGATCGCCCAGAAGATCATGGGCAACCTCAAGAGCTACGACAACTTCACCAAGGCCAAGGCGGCGGGCAAACCCCTCGCCCTCGGGTCGATCACCGCGCCGGGGGCGGCGATGCAGGGCCGCCGCTTCGCGCTGAAGTTCACCGCCACCTTCGCCGAGCCCACGCCGCCCGAGGATTTCGCCTACGAAATCTACGACCCCACCTACTACATCGAGATGCTGCACGCCGAGGGGAAGGAGCCGGTCCGCCTCGTCGGCGCGCCCGCGGGCTGCAAGCCCCACGTCGCCAAGCCCAACCCCTCGATGGACGCGATCGTGCGCGCGTCCAGTCTCGACCAGACCCAGACCACCGACACCGGCCTGGGCGAACTGTTCGCAGAAAAGGTCACGATCTCATGTCCCTGAAACGTCTCGCCGGTCTCGCCGTCTGCGGCTTCGCCCTGGTCGCCTTGAGCACAGGCGCCGCCGAAGCGGCGGACGGCGCGGCGCTTCCGGCGGCGTCCTCGACCTTGGGCAACCTGATGGGCTGGATCTTCGTCCAGCAGCGCGCCTTCCACCGCGAGCTCACCCAGGCGCTCAGGCTCCTGGGCGAAGGCGCGAGCCTGCGCGCCGGGGTGTGGCTGATCGCCGCGAGCTTCGTCTACGGCCTGTTCCACGCCGCCGGACCGGGGCACGGCAAGGCGGTGTTGAGCGCCTATCTCCTCACCCAGAAGACCCGGCTCAAACGCGGCGTGGCCCTCGGCGTCGCGGCGTCGTTCTGCCAGGGGCTCTCGGCGATCGTCATCGTCTACGGCCTGATCTGGCTCGCCGGGTGGCGGGCGTCGGAGACCGCGGTGGCGGTGTCGTGGTCGGAGCGGGTGAGCTACCTGCTGCTCGCCGGAATGGGCGCATTCCTCGCCTGGCGCGCAGCGCGCGGCTTCGTCGCCGCATTGCGCGACGGTCACGACCACCATCACCACGATCACGACTGCGGATGCGGCTGCGCCCATGCGCCGACGGCGGCGCAGGCCGAAACCGCCACCGACCTCAAGGCCTCGGTCGGGCTGGTCCTGTCCATCGGCCTCAGGCCGTGCTCGGGCGCGGTGCTGGTGCTGATCTTCGCCTATGCCGCCAAGATCGCCTGGGCGGGAATGCTCGCGGTGCTGGCGATGTCGGCGGGCACCGCGCTCGCGGTGGCGCTGCTTGCGCTGCTCGCGGTCAAGGCGCGGGATTGGGCGGCAACCCTGGCCGCCGGG
>LUYR01000542.1 GCA_001603335.1 Rhodospirillales bacterium Alpha_05
GGCGCTTCTTGTTGCGGCCGCCGTCCTTGGCTTCGTCGGGGGTCGGCAGGGCCGCCGCGGCGGTCTCGTCGTCCTCGACTTCGGTTTCGGTCGCCTCGTCCTCGTCCTCGGTCTCCTCGACGTCGTCGTCGATTTCGATCGGGCGGGTGTCGGCGGGCGGGGTGGCAGCGGCGAGCGCGTCGCTCTCTTCCTTGGTCAGGGCGCGCAGGCGGTCGAGGGTGACCTCGCCCAGCATCATCGTCTCGGAGCCGTTGACCATCACCGAGAAGCCGTAGCGGGCTTCGATCTCGGCGAGCGCGGCGCGCTTCTGGTTGAGGATGTAGAGCGCGATGCCGATCGGCACGGTCACCGAGATCTCGGCGGACCGGCGGCGCACGCCTTCCTCCTCGATCACGCGGAGAATGCGCACCACCTCGGATTCGGTGGAGCGGATCATCCCCGAGCCCTTGCAGTGCGGGCAGGCGACATAGGAGTTCTCGACGAAGCTCGGGCGCAGGCGCTGACGCGACAGTTCCATCAGGCCGAACGGGCTGATCCGGCCGACCTGGATGCGCGCCCGGTCGGAGCGCAACGCTTCCTTCAACCGGCGTTCGACCGCCGCGTTGTTCTTTGCGTCTTCCATGTCGATGTAGTCGATCACCACCAGGCCCGCGAGGTCGCGCAGGCGCAGTTGGCGCGCGATTTCGTCGGAGGCCTCGAGGTTGGTCTTGAGCGCGGTTTCCTCGATGTTGCGTTCGCGGGTCGAGCGGCCCGAGTTGACGTCGATGGAGACCAGGGCTTCGGTCGGGTTGATGACGATGTAGCCGCCCGACTTCAGCGTCACCTGGATGTTGTGCAGCGCCTCGAGCTGGCTTTCCACCTGGAAGCGGTGGAACAGCGGCATCTGGTGGCTGTCTTTATACGGCTGGACCTTCTTCGCGTGAGAGGGGGTCAGCGCCTTCATGAAGTCCTTGGCGACGCGATAGCCTTCGTCGCCTTCGACCAGCACTTCCTCGATCTCGCGGGCGTAGATGTCGCGGATCGCGCGCTTGATCAGCGTCGCTTCCTCATAGACGAGGGTGGGGGCGCGGGATTCGAGGGTGGTGGTGCGGATCACGCTCCAGGTGCGCAGCAAGTATTCGTAGTCGCGCTTGATCTCCGCCTTCGAGCGTTCCGAACCGGCGGTGCGGACGATCACCGCCATGCCGTCGGGAATCTCGAGGCCGCTCATCATGTCCTTCAGGCGGCGACGGTCGGTGGCCGAGGTGATCTTGCGCGAAACCCCGCCGCCGCGCGGCGTGTTCGGCATCAGCACGCAGTAGCGGCCGGCGAGCGAGAGGAAGGTGGTGAGCGCCGCGCCTTTGTTGCCGCGCTCTTCCTTGACCACCTGCACCAGCATGATCTGGCGGCGCTTGATCACTTCCTGGATCTTGTACTGGCGATAGGGCTTCTGCCGCGAGCGGGAGGCGCTCGCGTCGTCGGTGTCGTCGCCGCCGAGGTGCTCGACGCTGTCGTCGTGCTCCGGCGAGGCTTCCACCGTGCCCTGGGCTTCGGCGTTGTCGGCCTCGCCTTCCGGCGCGTCCTCGGCGATCGCGGTCGGCGCTTCGACGGCTTCCGCCTGGGCGGGCTCGGCGTCGTGGGCGTCGCGGTCGCGGCTTTCGTCGGCGTGCAGATCGG
>LUYR01000543.1 GCA_001603335.1 Rhodospirillales bacterium Alpha_05
GCCGAGGGGCGGGCGGTGGACACGCGGCCGTTCCTCCGCTTCGTCACCGCGTCGCTCCACGTCGACTACCTCGCGCCGACTCCCATGGGGGTCGAGCTCGAGCTGCGCGGCAACGCCGTCGAGATCAAGGGGCGCAAGGTGGTGGTGGCGGTGGAGGTGCGAGCGGCGGACACGCTCTGCGCACGCGGCCACGTCGTCGCAGTGCGGATGCCGGAAACGATGATGCCGCCAGCGCGGGGCTGACGGCATCGGTCGAAACGTCGGTGGGTGGTGCCGGTCAGGCCGACATCTTGAGGTCGAGCTTGGCCCACACCGCCTGGAGCGAGTCCACCAGCGCGTCCATCTGGGCGTCGGTGTGGAGCGGCGTCGGGGTGATGCGCAGGCGCTCGGAGCCGCGCGGCACGGTCGGGTAGTTGATCGGCTGGATGTAGATGCCGTGCTCTTCCAGCAGCAGGTCGGAAGCCTTCTTGCAGCGGGTGGCGTCGCCCACCAGCACCGGCACGATATGGCTGTCGGTGATGATCACCGGCAGTTCGGCGGCCTGGAGCTTGCGGCGCAGGGTCTCGGCGCGCTCCTGGTGACGGTCGCGGATTTCCGGGTGCTGCTTGAGATACTTGATGCTGGCGCACGCGCCCGCGGCAACGGCGGGCGGCATCGCGGACGAGAAGATGAAGCCCTGGCCAAACGAACGGATGAAGTCGATCGACGCGCGGCTGCCCGCGACGTAGCCGCCGTGCACGCCGATCGCCTTGGCCAAAGTGGCCTGAATGAAGGTGAGGCGCGACGACTGGCCGTCGCGCTCGGAGACGCCGCCGCCGTGCGCGCCGTACATACCGACCGCGTGGACTTCGTCGAGGAAGGTCATCGCGTTGTATTTCTCGGCGAGGTCGCAGATCTTCGCGATCGGCGCGATGTCGCCGTCCATCGAGTAGACCGACTCGAAGGCGATCAGCTTCGGCGCGTTGATCGGCGCGGCGGCGAGCAGGCTTTCGAGGTGCGCGACGTCGTTGTGGCGGAAGATCTGGCGCTGCGCCCGGGAGTGGCGGATGCCCTCGATCATCGAATTGTGATTCTGCGAGTCCGAGAAGATGATGCAGCCCGGAATCGCGGCGCCCAGCGTCATCAGCGTCGTCATGTTGGCGGTGTAGCCGCTGGTGAACAGCAGCGCGGCCTCGGTGCCGTGAAGATCTGCGAGTTCCTGTTCGAGGAGAACGTGGAAGCGGTTGTTGCCCGAGATGTTGCGGGTGCCGCCGGCGCCCGCGCCGCAGAGGTCGATGGCTTCATGCATCGCCGCGATCACGTCGGGGTGCTGGCCCATGCCGAGATAGTCGTTGGAGCACCAGACGACGATTTCACGGGTGCCTTGCCCGGTGAACTGCGCGGCTTCGGGGAAGTGGGAGGCCCGACGCATGATTTCGGTGAAGACGCGGTAGCGCCCTTCCGACTTCAGGCCGGAAATCTGGTCCTCGAAAAACTGTGAATAGTGCATTTCTCGCGCTTTCCTCCGGCGTCGCCGGTCCGGTGCATGCGCCGGATCGCGGGCCCATGACCACGCGCCGCGGTGATGCGCCGGTGGTGTTCCCAAGGGCGGCCCCCCCGCCCATCGCGGACGATATAGCCCGAAGGACCGGGCGGGAGCCAGCAAAAACCTCGCGCCGAAACGGAAACGCGCCCTGCAAATGCGGCGGTTTCGCGCCCGGCCAGCCCCTCCGTCAAGGCGGTGCGGGCGAATTCCCCCACCGTCTATGCGGTCAAAGCTTGGTTGCGTTACGTTATACAGTGTTTGTCGCGGTCAGGGCAAAGCCTTTGACCGCCATTTACAACGGTACGACGTCGACGGCCTGGAGGCCCTTCGGTCCGGTGGCCATCACCAGGCGTACGCGCTGCCCCTGCTGCAACTCGGCGACGCCGTGCTGCTGCAGCGTGCGCGCATGCACGAACACATCCGGGCCGCCGCTATCCGGCACGACAAACCCGAATCCCTTCGCCGTATTGAAGAACTTGACCGTGCCTTCGGCCTCAGCGCCCGAGGCGTCGGCCTCGGCGTTGCGCACGGCGAGAACGGTTTTCACCTGCAGGCCGCGCGGCCCGTCGCCGATTTCGCACTCGACGATCGCACCTTGCGGCAGGTTGCGGAACCCGAGGGGTTCTATCGTCGAAATATGGAGGAACGCATCCGGCGTCCCGTCGCTCATCGTCACAAACCCGAACCCCTTGGTCGGGTTGAACCACTTCACCGTTGCGGTAACCATAACCTCGCCCCACTGCAAACCGTCGCGTTGCCGAATCGTATGTCCGGCGCGCATCGCTCCGCACGCCGCTCCCCCGTGGCAACCGTTCCGTTTCGGCCCGCTGTTTGGGTGGTGTTGTTGTTTTTGACAGCTTGCCGCCCTAAGACCGGAAGTATGCCTCCAACGTCTTGCAATGCGAAAGATTTTTTGGGGCTTCGGGTGAATTTTTCACGGGAATTAAGGGAATTTTTACCCGGGCGGGTTGGTCAATCGGCGTGGGTCGATTTTCCCGCATATGGCGATCAGGAATTTCTATCGTTTGCGGCGCTTGGTGAACGGGTTCGACTTGGCCAGCAGGTGCAGCAAATCTTCCGCCTCGTCGAGGCAGAAGCGCAGGCGGCGGGTGTGCCAGCCCATCGCGTAGCCGCCGACGAGGTCGGCGGTGGCGCGGTCTTCGGCAACCGTCTCGAGCACGCGCGGCGCAGCGGCGATGTCGTTGAGGTTGCCGAGCGCGTCCTGGAGGTCGCCGAGCGCGGCGAGGTAGCGCCGCATCGGGCGTTCGGCGTAGCGGGCCCGGAAGAACTCCGCGGCGTAGCGAACCTTCTTCGCCGCGATCCGCACCTGGTGGCGTTCGGCGGCGGATTGCTTGCGAAGCTTGCGGCCGTTGCGCTTGAGCTTGCGCTGGCGCTTGGCGAGCACCGTGTCGGCGAAGTCTCCTGCCGGCGCGGCGGCGACGGAGCGCTCCTGAGCGAGCAGGGTGACGCGGCGGCCCAGGCTGAGCAGCAGGCGTGCGATCTTCGGCGAGCGCGCCAACGCGGTCGCTGCCTCGAGTGCCTTGGCGCGGTGGCGCGCGAGCTGCGGCCGCAGCACGTCGAGGGCGTCGCGGACCGCGTCCGGGGTAAGGGGTTCGTCGAGCAGCGGATCGAGGATGCTTTCGCTCAGCACGTCGATGTCCCGCACCGCGCCGAGCGCCGAGGCGAGTTCGCGGAAGCCGTCGCGGAAGCGCGCGGTCTCGTCGGCGGGCAGGAACGGCCGGAACAGCGACAGCGCGGCACGCAGGCGGCGGCAGGCGATGCGCATCTGGTGCACGGCTTCGACCGCGCCGTGGGATTCGAGGTAGGGCTGGTTGGCGAGGACGTGGCTCATGCCTTCGCCGAGGATCGCGGCGATCGCTTCCTCGGTGGTGGCGTCCGCGGCGATTTCCGGCTGCGCCGCGCGGCGCGCCGAGGGGGCGAGCGCAAGGGCGAGGGCGTAGCCGCGCTCCGCCTTGCTCTGCCAGCCGAGGTGCATCGGGATGTGCTCGGCGAGGTCGAGGGCGAGGTCGAAGACGTGCACCGCCGGGCCCGCCTTCCATTCCAGTTCGACCTCGGTGAGCGGGGTTTCGCGCATCACCGCACCGGCGGCGTCGAAGGCGCGGATGGTCCCGATGTCGACCGCCACTTCAACCGCAAACACGCCGTTGGTGAGCACCGCGTCGGTGCGTTCCATGTCGGTCTCGAACATCTTGCGCAGGCCGTCGGCGTAGGGTGCGATCAGTTCGCTCGCCTCGGCGTCGAGCGCCATCGGCTGGGGGATTTCGGAGGGCAGGGGCGCATGCCATTCCTGGCGGCGGAACAATCCGCCTTCGACCTTGCCCGCGGTCTTCAGGTGTTGCTCGAACTTACCGTCGATTTCGCGCACCCGCAGCGCGCAGCCCGCGCGCATCAGGTCGGCTTCCGGCGTATCGTGATAAACGGTTCGGAAGCGGC
>LUYR01000544.1 GCA_001603335.1 Rhodospirillales bacterium Alpha_05
AACCAACAACCCGACCCAGTGCTGCAACTTCACCCGCGAAACCCTCGAAGTCATCCGCGACCGCGGCGTCGCGCGCGGCGAGCCGCCCCTCGACGTCGACGAAATCCTCGACATCGTGATCGCGCCGATCATGTACCGCATCCTGTTCCAGAACACCCCGCCGACGGCGGACGAGTGCGCGAGACTCCTCGGACGGGTGCGCTCGCTGCCGAGCCTTGACACGCCGCCGAAATCTGCGAGCCTGAACCCATGATCCTCGCGCGCACATATATTTTCCGGACCGATCTCGTCACGGATTCTTAGCCCCCGGCTCGGAGACAAGCGCCTCCGGGTTCTGGGGGCAGGCTATAGTGCCGCGCGCGGCGCGTGATCTCACAGCGCTTTTCCACCCCGAATTCGTTCCATCGCACGGCATCGCGCGTCGTCCCGCAGCATGCCGTCTTCGCGAGGCTGCATCTCCATGACCACTACCCGCAAACCCCGTATCGTCGTTTCCGAAACCGACCACGAGCACCTCTCCCGGCTTGCCGAAGCCGCCCTCGACTGGGAAATCGGCGTCGCCGACGAACTCCAGGCCGAGATGGCGCGCACCCGCATCGTCCCCGCCGAGCGCGTGCCCGCCGACGCGGTGCGAATGGGCTCCACCGTCGCGTTCACCTCCGACGCCGGACACCAGATGCGCGTCACCCTCGTCTACCCCGCCGAAGCCGATATCGCCCAAGGCCGGATCTCGGTCCTTACCCCGATCGGCGCCGCCCTCATCGGCCTCTCCGTCGGCCAGTCGATCGCCTGGACCGCACGCGGCGGCACCCGCCACGAACTCACCGTGACCGGGGTGATTCAGCCGGATTGACGGCCGAAGGAAAAGGAAAGGTAAAACGCGGGCTCTGCCCGCACCCGCGAAGGGGCTCACCCCTTCGATCCCATGAGTTTTTGGTTTTTCGCGCGTCAGCGCAATCACACATCCGGCAACGTGGCGGATGATTGCCGCTACGCGGCGAAAAACCAGTAGGGGGTTTGGGGCCCAAGGCCCCAATGGGGTCCAGGGGCAAAGCCCCTGGCCTTATCCTTAATGCGCCGAAGCCCAGCTCTTGCCTTTGCCCGCGTCCACCACCAGCGGCACGGAGAGGGAGACGGCGGCTTCCATTTCCGGGCGGATCAGGGCGATTAGGGCGTCGGCGTCGGTTTCGGCGACCTCGAAGACGAGTTCGTCGTGGACCTGGAGGACGACTTTCGCGGCGAGGTTGGCGTCGGCGAGGGCGGCGTCGACGCGGATCATCGCGCGTTTCATGATGTCCGCCGCGCCGCCCTGGATCGGTGCGTTGATCGCGGCGCGTTCGGCGAAGCCGCGCTGCGCCTGGATTTTCGCGCCGATGCCGGGGGTGACGCAGACCCGGCCGAAGGGAGTTCGGACGTAGCCGTGGGCGCGTGCGAACTCCTTGGTGGTTTCCATGTAGTGGCGGATTTCCGGGTACTTCTCGAAGTACGCGGCGATGTAGCCCTTGGCCTCGGCGTTGGGGATGGTGAGCTGGCGCGCGAGGCCGAAGGCGGAGATGCCGTAGATGATGCCGAAGTTGATCGCCTTGGCGCGGCGGCGGAGCATCGGGTCCATGCCCGCGATCGGCACGCCGAAGACCTGGCTCGCGGTGGCGGCGTGGATGTCCTCGCCGGATTCGAACGCGGCCTTGAGCGCCGCGACGTTGCCGACGTGGGCCATCAGGCGGAGCTCGATCTGCGAGTAGTCGGCGGAGACCAGAACGTTCCCCGGCGCGGCGACGAAGGTTTCGCGGATGCGGCGGCCTTCCTCGGTGCGGATCGGAATGTTCTGGAGGTTGGGATCGGTGGAGGAGAGCCGCCCGGTCGAGGTGGCGGTCATCATGAAGGTGGTGTGGACGCGGCCCGAGTGGGGCGCGATCTGGCCGACGAGGGCGTCAGCGTAGGTGGATTTGAGCTTCTGCAGCTGCCGCCAGTCGAGGATGCGGGCGGGCAGGTCGTGGACCAGCGCCAGCTCTTCCAGTACTTCGGCATCGGTGGACCATGCGCCGGTCTTGCTGCTCTTGCGCCCGCCGGGGAGACTGAGGCGCTCGAAGAGGATTTCCCCCAGCTGCTTCGGCGAGCCGAGATTGAAGGCCTCGCCCGCGAGGCGGTGGCACTCGATTTCGAGCGCCGCCATGCGGGTGGCGAAGTCGCGGCTCATCGCCGCGAGGGCGGCGGCGTCGATGGCGACGCCCTCGGCTTCCATGGCGTAGAGAATCTGCACCAGGGGCCGGTCGAAGCGTTCGTAGACGCCGACGCGGCGTTCCTCCAGCAGGCGTTTGCGGAGGTGGCGATGCAGGCGGAAGATCACGTCGGCGGCCTCGGCGGCGGATTTGAGCACGTCTTCGGGCTTGAGCGCGTCGAAACCGACCTTGTTCCGCCCCTTGCCGCAGAGCTCCTCGCGGTTGACCACCTGATGGCCCAAGTGCATCTGCGCGAGTTCGGCCAGGCCGTGGCCGTGGCCGCTGCCGTCGAGGGTGTAGGACATCGCCATGGTGTCGTCGACCGCCGCGACGGCGAGGCCGTCGATGCGCAGTGCGTGCATCGCCGCCTTGATGTCGTGGCCGACTTTGAGCACGCCGGGATTGGCGAGCACCGGGCGCAGCAGGTCGGCGGCGCGGTCGGCGGAAATCTGCTTCGGCACGTCTGAGGCCGAGACACCCAGATCCAGGGTTCCGACCGGTGCGGCGGTGGCGATCAGGCCGTGGCGCAGCGGCAGGTAGGCGGCGTCGCCCGGCGCGATCGCCATCGAGATGCCGATGGCGCGGTGGCCGGCAGCCTCGACGAACAGCGCGAGGGTTCCGGCCT
>LUYR01000545.1 GCA_001603335.1 Rhodospirillales bacterium Alpha_05
AGCGCCCGAAGTCTCCCAAACGCCCAAGCCCGCCGCCCCGATCGCGGCGGCGACCCGATCCGCGGCGGTCACCCCCACGGCGGAGACCATGGAGCCGCCCGAGGGCGATCCCCTCAACCTGGAGCCGCGGCCGCGCCCGGTGGCGACGGTGCGGCCGCAGGGGTTGTTGCTGCCGGTCGCAGCGCCTTAAGGCTTGCCGTAGAGCTCGGCTTCCGAGATTTCCGGCGGGTTCAGCTCGACGAGATCGCCTTCCCGCCATTCCCGATAGAAGCAGCTGCGGTGCCCGGTATGACAGGCGACGCCTTTCTGCTCGACCAGCAGCAGCAGGGTGTCGCCGTCGCAATCCGGGCGCAGCGCGACGAGGCGCTGCGCCTGGCCCGAGCTTTCGCCCTTGCGCCACAGGCTCTGGCGCGAGCGCGACCAGTAGCAGACCTGGCCGGTGGCGAGAGTTTCGGCGAGGCTCTCGCGGTTCATCCACGCCATCATCAGCACTTCGCCGGTGTCGTGCTGCTGGGCGATGGCGGGCACGAGGCCGTTGGCGTCGAACCGGACTTCGGCGAGCAGCGCGTCGATCGCGGCCATTCTCAGCCCCCGAACGCGTTGAGGCGCTCGAACCCGGCTTCGAGGTCGGCGATCAGGTCGTCCGGGTCCTCGAGGCCGATGTGCAGGCGCAGGGTCGGGCCATCGGCGTTCCAGAGCACGGTGTTGCGCACGATTCCCGGCGTGGTGTAGGTGATCAGGCTCTCGTAGCCGCCCCAGGAGAAGCCGAGGGAGAACAGCTTGAGGCCGTCGATCATCGGGATCAGCGCCTCTTCCGGATACGGCTCGAGGATCACGCCGAACAGGCCCGAGGAGCCGAGGAAGTCGCGCTTGAACAGCTCGTGGCCGGGGTCTTCGGGGAGGCCGGGGTGCAGGACGCGGGCGACCTCGTCGCGGGTCTGGAGCCAGCGCGCGACCTTGAGCGCGCTCTCCTGGTGCTGCTTCATCCGCGGAACGATGGAGCGCAGGCCGCGCAGGCCGAGGTAGGCCTCTTCCGACCCCACCGAATAGCCGAACTTCACCACGCTCGACTTGATCACCGGATACAGCTCTTCGCTGGTGGTGATGGTGCCGAGCATCGCGTCGGAGTGGCCGACGATGTATTTGGTCGCGGCGAGCACCGAGACGTCGACGCCCATCTCGAACGGGCGATAGAAGATCGGCGAGGCCCAGGTGCAGTCGGCGACCACGATCGCGCCCTTGGCGTGGGCGACCTTGGCGATCGCCGGGATGTCCTGCATTTCGAAGGTGAGCGAGCCCGGCGTCTCGCAGAACACCACCTTGGTGTTGGGCTTGAACAGGACTTCGATGTTCTCCGCCAGCAGCGGGTGGAAGTAGTCCACCTGGACGCCGTTCTTGGCCAGGACGTCCTGGCAGAAGGTGCGGGTCGGACCGTAGACCGAATCCGACACCAGCACGTGATCGCCGGATTTCAGCAGCGCGGAGAGGGTGCCCGCGATCGCCGCGAGGCCCGAGGGCACCGCGATGCAGCGTTCGCCGCCTTCGACCGCAGCCACCGCTTCCTCGAACGCATGGGTCGTCGGCGTGCCGATGCGGCCGTAGTAGAAGGCGTTCAAGTGGTCGGCCTGCGCCTCGGCCATCGCCGCCATGCTCGGGAAGGTGACGGTGGAGCAGCGGTAGACCGGCGGGTTGACGCTCTGCGCAAAGTACGGCGAGGTCCGCCCGGAGTGGGTGATCAGGGTATCTTGCTTCATGGAAATCTACGATCCGTTCAGGGATTGGGGCCGGTGGCGATGGGGACGTCGAGGGCGTTGCCCCATTCCTCCCAGCTGCCGTCATAAACCGCGACGTCGGACTTGCCCGCCAGATGGGCGGCAAACGCGAGGACGCAGGCGGTGACCCCGGTGCCGCACATCGCGATCACCGGGCTGTCGTCGAGGGGGACTTCTGCGGCGGCGAACAGTGCGCGCAGCTCGTCGGTGGATTTGACCGTCTTGTCCGTGTTGAACACGGTCATGAACGGGATGTTGCGCGCGCCCGGCACGTGGCCGGTGGCGCGGCTCGGGCGCGGCTCGGGCGCGGTC
>LUYR01000546.1 GCA_001603335.1 Rhodospirillales bacterium Alpha_05
GGCAGTCATTCGATCAGCGTCGGGATCGCGGCGGCGCGCTCCGGCGACACCACCGACGCGCTGCTGCGCCGCGCCGACGCCGCGCTCTACCGCGCCAAGTCCGACGGCCGCGATTGCGTTCGCATGGGATAGGCGTGAACGGTACCCTGAGGGAAGGAGAACTGGGATGGCGATCCACCACTCTGCCGCACAAGGCTATGCCCGCAACGCCGACACCTATGTGCGCGGGCGGCCCGAGTATCCGGATGGGGTGGACGATTGGTTGCGCGACGCCCTCGGTCTCGGCCCGGGCACCGAAGTCCTGGACGTCGGGGCGGGCACCGGCAAGTTCACCCACCGGCTGTGCAGCATCGGCGCGCGGGTCCAGGCGGTGGAGCCGGTGGCGGCGATGCGCGAGGCGTTCGCCAAGGCGGTTCCCGGCGTGCCGGTGCATCCGGGCTCGGCGGAGGCGCTGCCCTTTGAATCCGCGAGCTTCGACGCCCTGACCTGCGCCCAGGCGTTCCACTGGTTTCCCACCCGCGCGGCGGTCGCCGAGTTTCGCCGGGTGCTGAAGCCCGGGGGCGTGCTCGGCCTGATCTGGAACGTGCGCGACGAAAGCGTCGACTGGGTCGCGCACCTCACCGAAATCCTTCGCCCCTACGAGGGCGACACGCCGCGCTACGCCAGCGGCGCGTGGCGCAAGGCGTTTCCCGCATCGGGCTTCGGCCCGCTCACCGAGGTTCGCATCCCGCACGGCCATACCGGCCCGGCGGAACAGGTGATCGTCGAGCGGATGCTGTCTGTGAGCTTCATCGCCGCCTTGCCCGACACCACGCGCCACGAGGTGGCGGAGGCGGTCCGCGCGATGGTCGCCCGCTTCCCGGCGCTGCGCGGTCGGGCGGAGGTGACCTTCCCGTACTACACCGCCGGCTATTCCTGCGTCCGCACCGACGACTGATCGGCGACCGCCTCGGCGAGCACGTCCACGCCCTTGAGGAAATCGGCGATCTCCATCGCCTCGTCGGGGTTGTGGGAGCCGTGCTCGTTGCGCACGAACAGCATCGCCGACGGGATTCCGGCATTGGCGAACACCGCCGCGTCGTGGCCCGCGCCGCTCGGGATCTGTTCGAGCGGTAGGCCGATGCGCGCCGCCGCATCGCCGAAGCGGGCGATCCAGTCCGGGTCCATCGCCGCCGGGGCGGTGTCGATGCGCTGGGTGAACTCGAAGCGCACGCCGCGCGAGGCCTCGATCGCGCGGCATTCCTCGCGGGTGAGGTCGTAGAACCGCTCCATCGTCGCCGCGTCCTGGCTGCGGATCTCATAGCTGAATCGCACCTCGCCCGGAATCACCGAGACCGCGTGGCTCTCGGGCGGCGTGGTGAAGATCCCCGAGGTCATCACCAGGTCCATGCCCATCTGCAACAGCACGCGCCAGTGCTCGTCCATGCGCGAGAGCAGCTCCGCCACCGCCAGCACCGCGTCCTTGCGCAGCCAGCGCGGCACCGCGCCCGAGTGCCCGGCCTCGCCGATGCAGCGCACCACGTTGTGGCGGAGGTTGCCGCGAATTCCGGTCACCGCGGTCACCGGCCAGCCGCGCGCGGTCATCACCGGGCCCTGCTCGATGTGGAGTTCGAGGTAGGCGGCGATGTCGCCCGGCTTCACCAGCGCGCGTCCGGCCTTCACCGCGTCGAGGTCGAGGCCGGTGCGCTTGAGCGCGTCGCCCAAGGTGCGGCCGCCGCTGCGGTGCGGCATCTC
>LUYR01000547.1 GCA_001603335.1 Rhodospirillales bacterium Alpha_05
CCAGGGCCGCCACGCCGGGGACAAAGTAGTTGGTCACCCGGTCGGCGAAGGCCTGGATGGGAACCTTGGCCCCCTGGGCTTCCTGGATGAGGGAGACCATCTTCGCCAGGAAGCTGTCCTCTCCCACCCGGGTGGTCCTCATCAGGAAGGGGCCGGTGAGGTTCAGCGACCCGCCGGTGACGTCGTCCCCGCTTCCCTTGGCCACGGGAAGGGATTCTCCCGTAATCATGGACTCGTCCACCGACGTGGCTCCCTCCGTCAGGGCACCGTCGGCGGGAATGCGTTCCCCCGGCTTCACCAGGAGCACCATCTCCTCCTTCACGGCCTCGATGGGGATCATTATTTCCCGGCCGTCGGCCTCCAGCACCCGGGCCTCCCGGGCCTGGATCGACAGGAGGGAGCGGATTTCCTTGGAGGCCTTGTCCCGGAGATGGGACTCGATGTACCGCCCCGTGAGGTGAAGGGCCATGATCATGGCTCCCACGGCCCCGAAGGAGGCCACGGGAAGGCCGAAATAGGCGAGGGCGCTCGTGGCCCATGCCGCCGTGGAACCCGCCACCACGAGAACGTCCATGTTGGCGTGGAAATGGGTGAGGGCGATCCACGCCCCCTTCAGGGAGTCCCTTCCAGCCCAGAAAATCGCCACGGCCCCGCCCAGGAACTCCAGGGGGTGGTAGAGAGGGACATGCTGCCCCGTCATGTGGAACACCATGAGGGTCATGAGCGGTGCCGTCACCAGCCAGGACAGGGCCAGGTTCTTCTTTATCCGCAGGTACCGGGTCTTCTCCAGGTCCTCGGGCCGCTCGTTCGACACGGCATACCCGGCGTTCTTCACCGCCCTCTCGAGTATTTCCCGGGGAATCTCCCGGTCCGAGACCACGAAGGCCGTCTCGGTGGCCAGGTTCACCGCCGCGAACACCACGCCGTCCACCTTCTTCAGGGACCGCTCCACCATGCGGGAGCAGGTGGCACAGGTCATCCCCGTGACGGTGAGGCTCGTCTTGAACTGCTGCTCTTTCGTTTCGTTCATGGCAACCTCCGGAAAAGGAAAGCCCCTTTCCGCGAAGAAAAAGGGCGTCTGTGAACTGTCGGGCCGGACCGTCTACTGCTTCAGAACGGCGTCATAGCCTGCTTCGTCGATGGCGGCCCGAACGGCGTCGCTGTCGGCGGCCTCGACGGTCACGGTCTTCGTCTCCAGTGCAACGTCAAAAGCGGAAAACCCCGCTTCCTCGAGAGCCTTCGTTATTCTCATTTTGCAGTGGCCGCAGGACATGTCGGGAACGGAAAAAACAAACTGTGCCATGGTTTTTGCCTCCTCAAAAGAAATGTTCGATCAAATAAACTTCCACGGCAAAATAATATACCACGATGGGTATTTTTTCCACTCCCGGAAATCTAATTCCTATAAAATCAGTAATCTATGCAGAAAACACGGTGGGTATGGGGAAAAATCAGGTTGTGAGGTGGCCGCCGTCCAGGCTCCAGGCGGCGGGGAAAAGCCGTCCGGCGAACTCGGGATCGTGGCTGACCGCCACGATGGCCTCCGGGCGGGAAAGCATCCACTCCTCGAACAGGACCTGCCATTCGGGGTCGAAATCCCTGGTGGGTTCGTCCAGCAACAGGAGATCCCCCTCCCGGACGGAAAGGGAGGCCACCGCCACCATCCTCCGCTCAGCGGCGTTCAGGTCGAGGGGGTGCTTCTCCTCCTTCCCCGACAGCCCCGTCGCAGAGAGGGCCAGCCGCATGCGCTCCATGCGTTCGTCCTGGGAGAGAGGCGAGTTCCTGAGGGAAAAGAGGACCTCCCCGGCAACGGTGGAGTGGAAGATCTGCCGTTCGGCGTCCTGGAAGAGAAAGCCAATTCGGGCGGCCCGTTCCCCGGGAGCCATGGAGGCCACGGGCACGCCTCCCAGCAGCACCGCCCCCTTTTCGGGTTCGACGAGCCCCGCGCACAGGCGCATAAGGGTGGATTTCCCGGCGCCGTTCGGTCCCGTGAGGGCGGCCCGCTCTCCCTGGCGGAGGACGGCGTTCAGCGACCGGAGGAGGGGAGAGGTTTCCCCCTTCCACCGGAAGGAAAGATCGTCGATAACCAGCACCGGTTGGTCATCATTTATTCCGGAAGAAAGAGAAGGACCTGATGACTGACGCTTGACCAGAACAGGCGAGGAGCCGGGGAGAAGGCGGCCGTCCCGGAAATGCCCTGCCGGTGAAAACCACGGTGAAGAGACGTTCCCCGGCTTCTCGAGGACCACCAGGGCAGAATCCTCTTCCAGGGCCTGCCGCCGGAGAACGGAGGCGAGGGAGTGCCGGTCGGCGGGATGAATCCGGGAAAAGGCTTCGTCAAGGACCAACAGCCGGGGATTCATGGCCAGGGCGGAGGCGAGGGCCAGCTTCTGGGCTTCCCCGCCCGAGAGGCACACCGGGTTCCGGTCCCCTAGGTGGGCGATGCCCGTGAGATCGAGGGCTCGCTCCACCCGTGCCCGGATTTCCTCCGGAGGGAGGGCCAGGTTCTCCGGACCGAAGGCCACCTCCTCCCGGACTGTGAAGGTGCATCCGGAGAGGGAGAGGACGGGGTTCTGCTGCACGGTCTGCACGTCCGGCGACCAGGCGAGGCAGCTCCTCGCTGTCACGTCCTCCCCGAGCACCCGGACCTCTCCGGCGATGGAGCCGCCCCTGTGCTCCGGAACGGCCCCGGAGAGCATGGAGGCCAGGGTGGATTTTCCGCTCCCGTTGCCCCCTTCAAGGAATGCGGCTTTTCCCGGGGGAACGGAAAACTCCGGAATCTCCAGGAGGGGGGCCGGTTCACCGGGGGAGAAGAAAGCGGCCCCCCTCAAATCGGCCATCCTACTGCAGGACTTCCGGGGGGCCGGTTCGCGGTCGGGCCGGGCTCCCGTTTCACCTTCCCGCGCGATGGACGACCTGCGGGGGAAGAGTCCGAAGCCCTTCATGTCGAGGGCCGCGCTTCTGGCCGGCAGTTCGTTCAGCAGGCCGAGCATCAGGGGAAAGACCAGCGCCGTCAGGGAGGACGCCCGTTCGAAGAAGGTGCCGTTGACGGGGACTCCCCGGGAGAGCTGGGCCTCCCGTACCTGGGCCGCCCGGTTCCGTATCTGCTCGGAGAGCAGCAGCGGGCTGGCGAGGAGAAAGGCCCAGGAGGCGGGGAGCCTGCCCGCGAAGAGGGAACGGATCAGCACCGGGGGAGGTACGTATTCAAGCCAGAGCTGGCTCGCGGAGATCACGGAGAGAATGCGGAGCCACAGTCCCAAAGCCCAAATGGCCCTGGAGGGCTGGACGGGCCCTCCAAAGAGAAGCTGGAGGGCTCCGCCGTGGATCAGCCAGAAACCGAGGGCCAGGGGTAGCATGAAGAGCGCGACGGCCTTCGCACGGTGCCTCGACCTCGGCCAGAGGAGAACCGCCCCGGCGGAGAGGCCCGCCATGGCGGCGGCAAAGGGAAAGGCCGGGAGCCCCATGGAGCTCCCGACCCATACTGCCCAGAGGAGAAAGGACCTGAAGGGACCGATCTTCCTCACGCCCGTTCAGGCCACGTTTCCCGCGCCGGGGAAAAGGCTCCGGATCCGCTCAGGCAGCTGCCGCACCACGGCCTGGGCCACGAGGCATGCCACGATCTTGTCCACGAGGTTGGTCCAGATCACCGTCAGGGCGACGGACTGGAGGAGTTTCTGCCCCACGGCGGTCAGGTAGGCCACGAAGAAGTCCGCCCCCGACCCGGTCACGCCGCCGAACAGGTAGGTCCGGATGGGCGTGGCCACGAGGGTCACGAAAAGGGTGATCACCACGCCGGCGATCACGGCGCCTCCAAGGGTGCGGAACAGCCCCTTCCGGGCCGCGAATCCCGCCACGAGGCC
>LUYR01000548.1 GCA_001603335.1 Rhodospirillales bacterium Alpha_05
GGCCGCAAGCGATTGGTGGCCGTCGCGGTGTGCGGCGGCACGCCGGAGCGTCCGGCGCTGCCCTGCGGCGGCTGCCGGCAGAAACTGAGCGAATTCGCCACCCCCGACGCCGAAGTCGCGGTGGTGGACGGCGCGGGCGGGGGCCTGCGCCGGATGCGGCTGGCGGACTTGTTGCCGTTCGGCTTTGGCTTGGGGGAGCAACGATGACGGTGCGTTTGAAGGCGGACGCCGCGATCGAGGCGGCGGCGACGGCGCTGCGCGGGCGCCTGGGCGGTTTCCGTCCCGAATACGGGATGATTCTCGGCAGCGGCTTGTCCGAACTCGGCGACGCGGTGGTCGACCCGATCGTCATCCCCTACGACGCGATTCCAGGCTTTCCGCGGCTTTCGGTCGGCGGCCACATGGCGCGGATCGTCGCCGGGCGGATCGGGCGGCGGCGGGTGATCATGCTCCAGGGTCGCGTTCACGCCTACGAAACCGGCGACGCCGACGGCATGGTG
The DNA here is from genome assembly GCA_001603335.1 of Rhodospirillales bacterium Alpha_05. Lineage (GTDB taxonomy): Bacteria > Pseudomonadota > Alphaproteobacteria > Rhodospirillales > Rhodospirillaceae > Oleispirillum. The sequence goes on from LUYR01000548.1 coordinate 501, forward strand.
GTGCCGGTGGGCGCGCTGGCGCGGATCGGCTGCACCAACCTGATCGTCACCAACGCGGCGGGTTCGCTGCGCCAGGAGGCGGGCCCGGGGGCGGTGGTGATGCTCTCGGACCACATCAACCTCACCGGCCGCAATCCGCTGGTCGGCACCAGCGGCGACGGCCGCTTCGTCGACATGGTGGACGCCTACGACCCGGTGCTGCGCGAAAAATTCGCGGCGGTCGCGGCGGCGAAGGGAGTTCCCTTGATCGAGGGCGTCTACATGTGGTTCCTCGGCCCGAGCTTCGAGACCCCAGCGGAGATCCGCGCGGCGCGCGCCCTCGGCGCGGATTTCGTCGGTATGTCGACGGTCCCCGAGGTGATCGTCGCCCGCGCCCTGGACCTCAAGGTCGCGGCGTTTTCGCTGATCACCAACCTTGCCGCCGGAATGGGCGGCTCGCATCTCTCCCACGCCCGCACCCTTGCCCGCGCCGCTGCCGGCGCGGCGGCGTTGCGTGACATCCTGACCGCCTTCATGGAGGAAGCCGCTTGAGTCTCACCCGCAAGGACTGGGCGCATCGCGTCCTGTCGCTGATCGACCTCACCAGCCTCAACGATGCCGACGACGACGCCGCGATCATCGCGGTGTGCGAGAAGGCGCTGGAATCGCCGGTCAAGCCCGCCGGGGTGTGCGTCGGGCCGCGCCAGGCGCTGGTGCCGGTGGTGGTGCTGCGGGAAAGCGGCATCCGCGCGGTGACCGTCGCCAACTTCCCCGAAGGCAAGCCGAACGCCTCGCTCGCCGCCTTCGAGGTGCTGCGCGCGGTCAACGACGGCGTCGAGGAAGTCGACGTGGTGTTCCCCTACGCGCAGTGGCTGAAGGGCAAGCACGACGAGTGCGTCGAGTTCGTCGAGGCGTGCAAGTCGGCCTGCGGCGTGCTCGCCAAGCTCAAGGTGATTCTCGAAACCGGCGCGTTCGACAGCGTCGAGGAGATCGGCGCGGCGGCGCGCGCGGCAATCAAGGGCGGCGCCGACTTCATCAAGACCTCGACCGGTAAGATCGCCGTGGGCGCGACCCCGGAAGCCGCCGAGGCGATGCTCGGCGCGATCAAGGAGAGCGGCGCGGCCTGCGGTTTCAAGGCCTCGGGCGGCATCCGCAGCCTCGACGATGCGGTCTCCTACGTCCGCCTCGCCGAGCGGATCATGGGCGCGGACTGGGTGACGGCGGAGCGCTTCCGCATCGGTGCGAGCAGCCTGATGGATGAACTCCTCGCGATTCTCGCCGAGCCCGACGACGCGGTCTACGGCGCGGACGACGTCGCGCCGCGCATTCTGCCGCAGGAAACCATCGCGAAAAAGCGCGACGGCGGCGAACTCTCCGACGCCGAGATCCAAGCCTTCGTCGCAGGCCTGACCGATGGCTCGGTGGGCGACGCCCAGGCCGCCGCATTCGCGATGGCGGTGCTGTTCCGCGATCTTTCCGATGCCGAATGCCGCGCACTCACCTTGGCGATGCGGGATTCCGGCGAGGTGCTCGATTGGCGTGCGATGGGTGTCGGCGACGAGCCGATTATCGACAAGCATTCGACCGGCGGCGTCGGCGACAAGGTCAGCCTGATCCTCGCGCCCCTGGTCGCGGCGTGCGGCGTGCACGTACCGATGATCTCCGGGCGCGGCCTCGGCCACACCGGCGGCACCCTCGACAAGCTCGCGAGCATTCCCGGCTATGCGGTCGCGCCGACGCCCGAAACCTTCGCGGCGGTGGTGCGCCGCGTCGGCTGCGCGGTGATCGGCCAGACCGATGCCCTCGCGCCCGCCGACCGCCGCCTCTACGCGATCCGCGACGTTTCGGCGACGGTGGAGAGCCTGCCGCTGATCGTCGCCTCGATCCTGTCGAAGAAGCTCGCCGCCGGTCTCGACGGCCTGGTGCTCGACGTCAAGACCGGCTCCGGCGCGTTCATGGCCGACCCCGCCGACGCCGAGGCGCTGGCAAGGCGATTGGTGCGCGTCGCCAAGGCCGCCGGGCTGCCGACCCGCGCCCTGGTCACCGATATGGGGCAGGTGCTCGGCACCACTGCGGGCAACGCCCTCGAAGTCGCCGAAGCGGTCGCCTTCCTCCGTGCCGATCACCGCGACCCGCGCCTCGAGGAGGTCACCCTTGCGCTCGGCGTCGAGATGCTCGGGCTGGTGCGCATCGACGCCGCCACCGCGTCGCGCAAGCTGCGCCTCGCGCTCGACAACGGCGCGGCGGCGGAAACCTTCGGCCGGATGGTCGCGGCGCTCGGTGGGCCGCTCGATTTCCTCGACAATGCAAACGCTTATCTCGAACCCGCGCCGGTGCGGCTCGAAGTTCGCGCCGACGGTGCCGGGTATGTCTCCGCGATCGACACGCGCGCCCTCGGGCTCACCGTGGTGGATCTCGGCGGCGGTCGTACGCGTCCGGATCAAGGCATTGATTTCGCTGTCGGGCTTTCCGATGTTTCTGGAGTGGGGGACAGTGCGGAAGCGCCGCTCTAGA
>LUYR01000549.1 GCA_001603335.1 Rhodospirillales bacterium Alpha_05
GGACTGCCAGTCGTAGGGCGGCTGCCATTCGAGGGGCGGGTTGAGCTGGTCGGCGTGGGTGGCGGCGAGGACGATGGGGGTATCGCGGAGGCGCGGGTCGTCGTGCGCCAGCCGCCGCACTGCCGCGAGGGCGTGTTGGTCGCGGGCGCGGTCGGCACGGTTGAGGGCGGCGACCCAGACCACGAGGTCGGCGGTGCGCAGGGTGGCGAGCCAGTCCTTGGAGATGCCGGAATCGAGGCCGGGGCTGTCGATCAGCGTGAGCCGCCCAGCCTCGGGGTGGTCGAGGGCGACGGTGAAGAAGCTGCCGGTGGCGGCAGAGCGCCCGGCGGGGACTTTGGTGTCGCCGACGAGGGCGTTGAGCAGGGTCGACTTGCCGGCGTTGCCGAGGCCCGCGAGGAGGATGGTGAGCGGCCCGGTTTCGGGTGGTGGGGTCTCGGCGGGGGCGGCGCCGGGGGCGAAGGCACGGCGGTATTCGCCGGAGTAGAGGCGGATCGCCGCCTCGCCGATTTCGCGGGTCAACACCGCCGCGAGTTTCGCCTTCGCGCCGGAGCCGAGGCCGCCCAGGACTTCCTTGGTGACGATGTCCTTGACCTTGCCCGCGACGACCCCCTCGGGGGTGAACTTGCCGAGCGCCTTGCCCCACTTCCACAGCTTGGCGGCGTGGCGCGCGCCGCGCACGCTGCGGATCGCGACGTCGATCTCGACGTGGCGCAGCACCGGGAAGGCGTCGAGGGCGCGGGTGAGGCGCTTCGCCGCGTCCTCGGTCATCAGCAGCAGTTCGGGCACGGTGACGCTGTAGAGCGCGAGCGCCGCGTCGCCGGGGTGGTAGGCCTCGGCCACCGCGCGCACGGTGCGGAGCGCGAGATCTTGCGCGCGGGCGAGGGAGGCGAGGTCGTCGCCGCTCGTGGTTTCGAGGATCGCCGCCACCGCCTGCCGCGCATTGCGCTCGGCCTGGGGTGCGCTGGGGGCTTCGGCGATGGTGACGCCGTGCGGCCGCGCGGGCCAGGAGACCAGCAGCAGCACCAGCGCCGCCGCGGCGCCGCAGACGCCGAGGAAGGGCCAGAGGTATCCGGCTTCATCGATCCACACCACGCCGAAGCCCGCCGCCGTGAGGAGCGGCAGCGCGATCAGCATCACGATGGTCCACAGCCGCGCCATCGCCTCAGTCCTTGCCCAGGGATTTTCGCTTGGCGTATTCCGCCTTGGCGAGGTCGAAGCCTTTTTTGTAGCGGCCCTGCATCTCGGCGCGGTCGGGGGTGCGGTCGGCGGCGCGTTCGCCGAAGTAGTAGATCGCCGCCTCGCCGATGCCCCAGGTGATCGCGAAGGTCCAGGCGGCGGTGGCCGCCGTGCCCCAACCGAGGCCGAGCTTCAGCACCTGTTGCACCGCCCAACCGCCGCCGAACGAGAGCGCGAAGCCCGAGCCCATCGCCGAGACGAACTCGACCCAGAGGTCGCGGTCGACGACGAGGCCGTAGCGCCGCGCCAGGGCGCGCACCAGCATCGCCTGCATCCCCGCGGAGGCG
>LUYR01000550.1 GCA_001603335.1 Rhodospirillales bacterium Alpha_05
CTGGCAGGCGACGTGGCGCTCACCCTGGCGGCGCTGGCGGCCTGCGTCACCGCATCCCTGATGTTCGTCGCGCCGCGCCTGATGATCGCGCCGTTCCTCGACGTCGACGCCGCCGAAACCGCGGCGGTCACCCAGCTTGCCGCACGCTTTCTTCTGGTTTCCGGGCTGTTGCAGGTCGCCGACTACCTCCAGTTCGTCGGCGCGGGCGCCCTGCGCGGTCTCAAGGACACCCGCGCGCACATGGGCTTCATCCTCCTCGGCCACATGGCGCTCGCCTTCCCCACCGGCGCGGCGCTGGCGTTCTGGGGCGGCCTCGGCGGCCTCGGGATGTGGATCGGCTTCTGCGTCGGGCTGTTCTGCGTCGCCACGCTGGTGCTGCGGCGCTGGCGCGCGCGCAACCGCCTCGGTCTGCTCGAACGCTGCTGGGCGATGGGCGACGCCCCGGTCTGACGCCGCCCCCAGCATGCACCGGTGCGCATAATCACTTCAACAATCGGAAAACGGGTGTAGACTCGTCGCCCGCACAAGAATTCGTGACCCCCGCCCGACCGCGAGGTGAATGTCGTGAAGCTGACGTTTCCCCTGCACGTCCATATCTCGACGCTGTTCTTGGCGATTATTCTGCTTGCGGGCGGATTGATCGGCGGCGTCGGGTTCGCCTACTCGCGCCACATGCTCGAAACCGCCGCTGCCGACATCACCGGGCGGATCGGCCGCCAGACCGTGGAAAAGCTCGACGCGATCGTCACCCCGGCGGAGGTGGCGGTCGACCTCGCCCGCTTCGCGCCGCTCGCAGACCCCTCGGTCGCGGGGCCGCGCTTCGACCGTCTCGCGTTCATGAAGGCGGCGCTCGCGGGCGAAGAGAGCCTGTCGTCGGTCTACGTCGGCCTCGACAATGGCGACTTCTTCCTGCTGCGCCGGATGCGCGGCGACGACGAACGCCTCGCCTTCAACGCCCCCGACGACACCCGCTTCGTCGTGCAGAGCATCGTCGGCGGCCAGGGCCGCTACAGCTTCCTCGACGACTCCCTTGCAACCCTGCGCAGCGACGCGCGCCCCGAGTACGCCGGACGCTACGACCCCCGCACCCGCGCCTGGTACACCAAGGCGATGGCGGCGGAGGGCGCGATCAAGACGCCGCCCTACCTGTTCTTCTCCAACCACAAGATCGGCATGACCATCGCCGAGCGGCTGCGCGGCGGCGGCGGCGCGGACATCCTGCTCGAAACCCTGTCCGACGAGCTCCGCGCAGAGAAGGTCACCCCCCACACCCTGATCGCCCTCACCGATGCGAGCGGCTACGTCCTCGCCTACTCGGGGAGGGCCGAGCTGATCGCCACCCCGGACGGTCCTCCCGGCGAAGCGCCGAGCCTCAAGCAGCTCGACCAGCTCGGCGAGCCGCCGCTCAACCCGCCGCTCAACGCCGCCGCCGCGCTTGTACCCGGGCCGGACGCGGCGGGCGAATTCAGCACCGTCGCCCAACTCGCCGACGGCGACTGGCAGATCTTCCTCGCTCCGGTGCCGATGCGCGGCCTGCCGCCGCTGCGCCTGGTGATCGCGGTGCCGGAGAACGAACTCCTCGCCACCGCGATGACCATCCGCCGCACCTCCGCCTGGGCGACGCTCGCGATCATCCTCTTCACCATTCCGATCGCGTGGTTCACCGCGCGCGCCGTCTCCCGACCGCTGCGCGCCCTCGCCGCCGACGCCGAGGCGGTGCGGCGCTTCGAATTCCTCCGGCCGCTCGGCATCCGCTCGCGGATCAAGGAGGTTGCCGACCTCGCCGTAACCGTGGACGGGATGAAACGGACGATCCGGCGCTTCCTCGATATCAGCCAGGCGGTCGCCGCCGAGGCCGACTTCGACCGCCTGCTGCCGATGCTGCTGAAGGAGACCCTGGGCGCGGCGGACGCCGAGGCGGGAATGCTGTTCCTCCTCGATCACGACAACCTCGTTCCCGCCAGCGCCTTCGCCAAGGACGGCACGCCGCTGGCGGGACTACACCCGGTGGAGACCGACGACGCCGGACCGCTCATCCGGGGCGCGCTCGCGATGGCAATGCCGTGCTCGGCGGTGCTCACCCCGGCCGACACCGCCGCCCTCGGCCTCGACCTCGCCGCGACCACCCACGCCCTCGCGACGCCGCTCACCAACCGCCAGCACC
>LUYR01000551.1 GCA_001603335.1 Rhodospirillales bacterium Alpha_05
GGCGCGGCGCAGGTCCGCCTCGTTGGCGAGGTCGCGGATCGTCGCGCGCACGCGATACCCCCGCCGCAACAGTTCGACGATCGCCCATCCGGCGACGAATCCCCTGCCCCCGGTCACCAATACCGTGTCCACCATCGCCCCCTCCCCCTTTGATGTCTTTCCGTACACTCCACTCAGGAACCAACCGCCTGAGTGTAAAGAAAAAACATCCGGAACGCGAGACCGGACCGGCGACATTCGCGCCAAAGGCGCCCGCCACGCGGCTCAGGTCGCGGTGAACAGCATCCACACCGCCATCGCCACCATCATCAGGTTCTCGGTCAGCGAGACGAAGCCGAGCGGCACCTTCGAATTCCCGCCGACGCAGGCACATTTGATCTCGCGCTTTTGCACGTAGACCGCATAGATCACCGACACCGCGCCCACCGTGCCGATGAACCCCGCCACCGGAATCGACACCCACGGCAGGGCGCGAGCGATCATCAGCACCCCGGCCAGCGCCTCGGCGAAGGGATAGAGGTAGGCATAACGCACCCAGCGCCGCGCCAGCAGATCGTAGCCGAGGAACATCGTCGCGAAGCCGTCGACGTCCTGGAGCTTCTGGATCGCGAGGATGCACATCGCGAAGGCGACGAACCACTCGACGCCGCGCACCGTCAGGACGAGGCCGGTCGCCGCCCACGCCGCGCCCAGCGCCATCAGCGCCGCCATCGCGAAGATCGCCAGCACCGGCGCGTAGCTGGTGGCGTCGGGGTCCTTCACCGGCTTGCCGAAGTGACGGCGGAGGTCGTCGTGGCCGCCGATGCGCACGCCGCCGATGAAGGTTTGCGGCGTGGTGTCGACGTCGTGCTCGCGCTTGAACGCCTCGGTCTGCTCACGCGTCGTCAGCCAATGATCCTCGACGGAGTAGCCCTCGCTCTCGAGCAGGGCCTTGCTCTTCAGGCCGAACGGACAGACATGTTTTTCCATCACCATGCGATAGAGTGCGGCGGTCTTCGGGGGCGTCTCGGGCATTGTCATACCTCGCTGGAGGAACCTTCGGGGGAAACGCCCGGAGGCGGCCCAAGGTTCAGATCCGATCCCGCCGCAGGGGAGAGGCCAAATGCCCGACTACCACCTTCACTACTGGTCGGTGCCGTTCCGCGGCCAGTTCGTCCGCGCCGTCCTGGCGTTTGCCGGGAAGACCTGGAGCGAGGCCGACGACGCGGCGATCGCCAAGATGATGGAGCGCCCGGTCGGCGAGATGCCGGTGCCGTTCATCGGCCCGCCGGTGCTGATCGAGACCGCCAGCGGCCTCGCCCTCGCCGAGATGCCGGCAATCGTCCTCTATCTCGGCGAGACCCTCGGCCTGATGCCCGCTGCTCCGGCGCTGCGCGCGATGACGATGAAGATCGTCAACGACGCCAACGACGTGCTCGACGAGATCACCCTCGACGGCGGACGGCAGATGTGGACGCCCGAGCGCTGGCGCGACTTCGTGCCGCGCCTGCAAAAGTGGATGACGGTCTGGGAGGAGACCGGGCGCCGCCACGGCCTCGCCGCCGACTCCGGCTTCGTGCTCGGCGGCGACGCGCCCGGCATCGCCGACGTCATCACCGCCACCTTGTGGGCGACGATGACCGACCGCTTCGCACCGATTGCGACGTTGCTCGCGGATACCGCGCCGATGACCGCCGCCCTCACCCGCCGCGTCGCCGCGCTGCCGCCGCTCGCGCAACTC
>LUYR01000552.1 GCA_001603335.1 Rhodospirillales bacterium Alpha_05
CCGCCGCGACGTCGAGGCTCGGCAGGTAGAGACCGCGCTGCTGCTTGAGTTCGTATTCCTGGGCACGACGATTGGCCTTGGCCTCGTCGATCGACGGGAACGTCGAAACTGCGGTTTTGACGGCTTCGGTCAGGGTCACCGCATGCGCTGGGGAGGAAGCGAACCCGCCAAGTGCAGTAAGGCCGAGCAAGACCGCCGCGAAGCGGCTGCGGCGTCGACGAATGGAACACATCATAACCATATTCCCCCAGGTTTCGGACATCGGTTTGTTGGCACAGCTCGCGCCGCGCGGGGCGTCGAAGGAAATTTGTCGTCCACCAACCGCAGACATTTGAACCTACAATTGTTATCGCACCGGCCAGGGATGATTGTCACCCGGATTTCGCTCGGTTCTACGCGTTCAAGGCGAAATTTGCGCCGGTTCTCTCCGCATAGCGTAGATCCGCTGCATCGTCTGGTGAATATTGAGCCGCGCCAGCGCCGAACTGTTGCGTACCAGGGTGAGCAGGGCGATCCGCGCAGCCTCCGACGAGGCCCCCGGAGGAGGGGTGTCGGGAACCTCATTCGCGAATGCCGCGACCGGCACGACGGCGCTGAAAACCCAAACCTTTTCCCCGCGGGTGCGTTGAACCTTCGAACTGTGCACGCCGATCACCCTGAGAACGCTGCCATCCACCACCAGCAGCGGCGAGCCCGATCCACCCTCGGGCACCACGCAATCATGGAAGATGAGATCGCCGGGGGAGGTTTCCAAGGTTCGGCAGGGTGGCGAAAGCTCCGGCGCATAGGGACGATCGCGGCGATATCCGGCCTGGAGGGTGAGGGTGCCGGGCTCGGGCGGCGCGGCATGCGAAAGCGAGAGCCAGCCGGCGACGTTGCCGATCGGCGTGTCGAGCTCGATCAACGCCCAGTCGTCGGGCACGGTGGCGAGGTCGGGGTGGCGGTCGGCGAACAGCACCTTCTGGTTGCGGATCACCCGCTTCGCCCGTGATGTCGCAACCCATTTGCCACGCAGGTACCCGGCGACGAAGCTGATGTCGTCCACCGGCCACCAGCGGTGATTGCGGAAGTCGTAGACGCAGTGGGCCGCGGTGAGCACCAGTGCCGGGCCGACCAGGGTGCCGGAGCAATACGAGGTACCGGCGGCGTTGACCCGGCCGAGCGCCGACCACGGACGCTCCATCGCCTCGAGCGGCCCGCGCTCGAGCGCATGTGCCGCGCTCGCAGGACCGCCAACCACAAGCACGAGCAAAGCGGCGATCCCGGCGAAGACGCGGAGTTTCAATGGAATCGCCACCAACCGTCCTCGTTGACCGCGTAGATCGGCCGATAGTGCTTGATCCGGGCGGGGTCGATCACCACCGCAAGCTGATTGTCGAGGATCACGCGTTTCCCCGGCGCATTGTCGACCGCGAGAATCGCGTGGACGAGATTGAGGTTCATGTCCTGCACCACCACCACCCGCATTTTCCCGACCTCCCAGCCGAGGTCGCGCAGAGTCATGTATTTGGCGATGGCGTAGTCCTCGCAATCCCCGTTCCTCGCAAAAAATTGGCCGGGGGTCTCCCAGTAGTCGGCGACTCCCCAGTTGATCGGATCGACGATGTAGCGGTGATTGTTGAAGAAGGTGTTCACCGCGTCGAGCTGGCGCTCCCGCGGCAGTGCCCGCACGCTCTCGGTGAAGGTCTTCCACGTTTTATAATGGCAGCGGTTGAATTCCTTGGTGGCGCAGTTGCCGTTGGTGGCCCCGAGCTCGGCAAAATAGCGTTCGAGCACGCCGGTCCACTTCGGAAACGGTCGCAGGTCGGTGTAGGGCGTTTCGGCCTTGCCGAACATCTCGGCCCGCGCCGGTGTCGCCGCCGCAACCGCGAAAATCGCCACCGCGCCGAAGATGGTTCCGCGCAGGATCCGCATTTCGCTCATGGAGACTCCAAACCCGACCGCAACACTGCGGCGATGATAGCCGAAAGCGAAGCCCGTGCCACCCTTGGCTTTCGCAGCGGGATCGGCAATACTTCCAGGCTGATGGGCCGGGTCGGCCGCGAGAGGGAACATGGACGAGACGCCGGAACTGATGTCGCCGGAAGAGCTGGCGCTGGAACGTCGCGCCAAGCGTTCCACCCTCATGTCGCTGGGAGCGGTCGCGCTTGCGGCGGTCATCCTCGTCGGTCTGGCGTTCGTCTACGTCCAGCGCGAGCGGCAGCGCGACCTCGTGCAGTGGCAGGTGCGCCTCGGCATCGTGGCGGACAGCCGCGCCCTCGATATCGGCCGCTGGGTCGACGAGCGCTTCGCGGTTCTGCGCGACATCGCGCAGAACCTCTCCGTTCAGCTCTACATGACCAACCTCGAACTCAATACCCCGCAGCCGGATTCCGATGCGGTCGAGGGCCAATACCTGCGCAATCTCCTCAATGCCACGGCGATGCGCGAAGGCTTCCTCGCCCAGGGCCAGACCGCGGTGGACGCCAACGTCCAGCCGACCGGGGACGCCGGCCTCGCGCTTCTCGACGCGAACCTGCGGCCGCTCGCGGTGACGCCGGGCATGCCCAACCTGCCGCCCGCGATGCAGGGCGCGATCCAGCAGGCCGCCGCCGGGCATCCCGGGTTGATGGACCTCAGCATCGGCACCAACGGCAAACCGGTCATCGGCTTCGCCGTACCGGTCTACGCGGTGCAGGGCGATCCCGGAGTTTCGCCGGCGGTCGGTTTCGTCGTCGGACTGCGGGTGGTGGGCGATGGGTTCTTCGATCGCCTGCGCCAGCCCGGCGACACCGTGCCGAGCGCCGAGAATCTCCTCGTCCGCGAGAGCGCGGGGATGGTCGACTATCTGTCGCCGCTCGCCGACGGCACGCCGCCGCTGAAGCGCCGCCTCGCGGTCAACACGCCGGAGCTCGCCGCCGCCTTCGCGATCCGCAACCCCGGCGACTTTGCCGAACTTCGCGATTATCGCGGCACCACCGTCCTCGCCACCGGCCGGGTCGTGCCGCAGACTCCCTGGGTGATCGAGCGCAAGGTCGACCGCGATATCGCGCTCGCCGAGACCGACCGCCGCCTTTCGATCATGCTGACGGTCATCATCGTCACTATTCTCGGTATCGCCGCCGGAGCGATCGCGCTCTGGCGCCACGGCAGTTCGATCCGGGTGTCGCAACTCGCGATCCGCTACAAGGTCGCTTCCGAACTGTTCGAGGGCCTGCTGCAATTCGTCCGTACGATAACCGACAGCCAACCGTCGCAAATCGTGGTTTCGGACGGGGCAGGGCAGATCACCTTCGCCAACCGTCCGTTCGCCGAGGCCTGGGGGATCGCCGTCACCGCGATCAAGGGCAAGAGCATCGCCGACGTGATCGGTCCGGCGCGGGCAAACCCGCTCGAAGAGATCAATCGCCGCGTGCTCGCCACCGGAGCGACGGAATCCCACGTCCACACCATCGAGCACGACGGCGCGACGCTGGTGTTCGCGACCGAACACGTGTCGATCCCGGCGCGGCCCCGCCGCGCGCCCGGAGTGCTCATGGTGATGACCGACATCACCGAACTCGACCGGGCGCGGACGCGCTCCGAAACCGTCTTCGCCGAACTGATCGCCGCGCTCGTCGGCCTGGTCGACCGGCGCGATCCCTACGCCGCGCGGCATTCCGCGCGCACTGCCGAGGTGAGCGCCGCGATCGCCGCGGAAATGGGACTCGACGCCGCGCAGGTGGCGACCGCGCGTCGCGCCGGGCAGCTGATGAACGTCGGCAAGATCACCGTGCCGCCGGAAGTCCTGACCAAGAGCGGGCCGCTCACCGAGAGCGAACGCGAGGTGGTGGCGAACTCCCTGAGCGTCAGCGCCGAAATCATCGAGAAGGTGCCGTTCCCCGGTCCGGTGGCGGACACGATTCGGCAGATCGCCGAGCACTGGGACGGGACCGGCCCGCTCGGCCTCAAGGGCGACGACATCCTGGTCACCGCGCGCATCGTCGCGGTCGCAAATGCCTTCGTGGCGATGGTCAGTCCGCGGGCCTACCGCGACGCCCTGGCCTTCGACGAAGCCTGCGATACCCTCCACGCACGCGAGGAAACCGCGTTCGACCGGCGCCCGGTTTCCGCGCTGATCAACATCATCGACAACCGCGGCGGCGCCGAGCGCTGGGCGCACTTCCGCACGCCGCCCGCGGTCTGATCGCGCCCGGCGCCGCCGCGTGC
>LUYR01000553.1 GCA_001603335.1 Rhodospirillales bacterium Alpha_05
AGGTCGTCCTCGGCGGCGCGGAAGGCGATCACCTTCAGACGCCCGCCGGTGCGGCCATAGGCGTGGCCGCGCACGTGCCCCGCGCCCACCGTCTCGATCCGCCCGAGGCGGACCGTCGGCACGACGAAGCGGGGTTCCTCGTTGCCCGCGCCGAAAGGCTCCATGCGGGAGAGGATTTCAATCAGTTCAGGCGTCGCGGCGCCGATGTCAATCGCGCCGTCGACCCACGCCGCCGCCACCGCGGGCGCGCCCATTGCCTGGGCCCGCACATGGTCGGCGAGGAAGGCGCAGAACTTCGAGAGATCGGCGCGCTTGACGGTGAACCCCGCCGCCATCGCGTGGCCACCGCCCGAGAGCACCACCCCCGCCTCGCGCGCCGCGAGGATCGCCGCGCCGAGGTTGATCCCCGGCACCGAGCGGCCCGAGCCCTTGCCGACTTCGCCGAAGAAGGTGACGGCGCAGGCGGGCACGTTGAAGCGTTCCTTCAGCCTTGCGGCGACCAGCCCGACGACGCCGGGATGCCAGTCCTCGCCCGCCGCCACCACCACCGGCCCGTCGGCGGGCATGATCGTGTCGGACTGGGCGATCGCCTCGGCGAGCGCGGTGGCCTCGATCTCGCGGCGATCGGTATTGTGCTGCTCCAGCTCCTCGGCGAGGCTGTTGGCCAGCGCCCGATCGGCGCAGGAGAGCAGCCGCACGCCGAGATCGGAGCGCCCGACCCGGCCGCCCGCGTTGATCCGTGGCCCCATGACGAAGCCGATGTGATAGGTCTCGGGCGCGGCCTTCAGTCCGGCGCGCTCGGCGAGGCAGGCGAGGCCGACGTTGCCCCCCTCCGCCAGAACCTTGAGCCCCTGCACCACGAAGGCGCGGTTGAGGCCGCGGAGCGGCACCACGTCGCAGACCGTGCCGAAGGCGACGAGGTCGAGCAACGACTTCAGGTCCGGCTCGGGGCGCTCGGGCGTGAACAGCCCGGCGTTGCGCAGCGCGCGGTTGAGCGCGACGAGCAGCAGGAACGCGACGCCGACGGCGGCGAGGTCCTGGGTGCCGCTGGTGTCGTCGCGGCGCTTCGGGTTGACCAGGGCGACGCAGGGCGGCAGCGTGTCCTCGACCTGATGGTGGTCGACGACGATCACCTCCATGCCCGCGTCGCGCGCCGCCTCGAGCGCGGCGAACGCGGTGACGCCGCAATCGACGGTGATCAGGAGATTGGCGCCGCCTTGGTGCAGCGCCAGAAGCGCCGCCGCGTTGGGGCCGTAGCCCTCGGTGATGCGGTCGGGAATGTGGACCCGGACGGTGAGGCCGAGGCTCTCGAAATACCGCACCAGCAACGCCGACGAGGTCGCGCCGTCGACGTCGTAGTCGCCGAACACCGCGATCGTCTGGTTCTCCCGCACCGCCGTCACCAGCCGCGCCACCGCGCGATCCATGTCGGCGAGGCGCGAGGGATCGGGCATCAGGCCGCGCAGGGTCGGGTTGAGGAAGGCCTCGGCGGTGTCCTCGCCGATCTGGCGCGCCGCCATCGCCCGCGCCACCACCTCGGGAAGGTCGTAGCGCCGCATCAGCGCGGCGACGGTGTCGACCTCGGCGGCCTGCAGGCGCCAGATCCGCCCCCGCACCGAGCGCGCGACACCGAGGAAGGCTGCCGCGAGGTCGGGATTGCTGAGAGCGGTTTGATCGGGCACCGGCTTGCGCCTCCTGGGGTTAGAGCGGTTTGGCGCAGGACGCGCGCTTGGGATCGTGGAACGCGGTGATGAAGCGCACCGTGCCCGACTTCGAGCGCATCACCACCGAATGGGTGACGATGCCGCGCGCGACGCGGCGCACGCCCTGGAGCAGCGCGCCCGGCGTGACGCCGGTGGCGGCGAACATCACCTCGCCCTGCGCCATGTCGTCGATGGTGTACTTGCGCTCGAAATCGACGATGCCGCGCTTCATCGCCTCGGCCCGCGCGGCGTCGTCGCGCAGGCGCAGGCGACCCTGCATCTGGCCTCCGGCGCATTTCAGTGCCGCGGCGGCGAGCACGCCTTCCGCCGCGCCGCCCGAGCCCATGTAGATGTCGGGGCCGACGTCGAGGCCGCCGTGCGCGGTGGCGATCACCGCCGAGACGTCGCCGTCGGGGATCAGCATCACCCGCGCGCCGCACGCCCGCACCTTGGCGATCAGGCTTTCGTGACGCGGCCGGTCGAGGATGCAGACGAGCAGGTCCGCCACCGGCACGCCCTTCGCGCGCGCGAGGGCGTTGAGGTTGTCGCAGGGTTCGGCATCGAGGTCGATCACGCCGGGCGGCAGATCGGGCCCGACGGCGATCTTGTCCATGTAGCAGCGCGGCGGGTCGAGGAAGCCGCCGGGCTCGGCCATCGCGATCGCCGAGAGCGCGTTCTGGCCGCCGCGCGCGACGATCGTTGCACCTTCGAGGGCGTCGATCGCGATGTCGACGCGCGGCCCGTTGCCCGAGCCGACCTTCTGCCCCGAGTAGAGCGCCGGGGCCTCGCCTTCGCGGCCTTCGCCGACGGTGACCACGCCGTCGATGTCGATGTACGACAAGGTGTGGTGCATCGCCTTGACCGCCGCCGCGTCGGCGGCGAGGTCGTCGCCCTGCCCCATCAGGCGCGCCGAAGCGATCGCCGCCGCCTCGGTGGCGCGGATCACCTCGAGCGCGAGGTTGCGATCCATGCGCGCGTCGGTTTCCAGGCACTCGCCCGCCGGATGATGATGATGCTCGGACATCTCCTGCCCTCCCATTTCGTCCTCAGACCGTCTCGATGCGGATTGCGCGAGGCTGGTCGAGGACTCCGTCCACATGGCTGATCCGGTCGAGGGCGCGCATGAATGCGCCTTCGGTGGTTTCGTGGATGGTCAGGACCACCGCCACCGGCCCGTCGGGGTGACGACCGTGCTGCAGCACCGATTCCATCGACACGTCTTCCTTGCCGAGGGCGCTCGCGATCGCGGCGAACACGCCCGGCTTGTCGACCACGCTCAGGCGGACGTAATACGAGCCGACGTGCTCGGCCATCGGCGCGGGCACCAGCGTCGCCTGCTCCGTCGCGGGCACGCCGAACGCGGGCGCAC
>LUYR01000554.1 GCA_001603335.1 Rhodospirillales bacterium Alpha_05
GATGCCGAGGGAGTTCAAGGTGATCGCCGCCTGGAGGGTCTCGCGCGGCACCAGGGCGGGGACGATCGCCTGCCACGCCGGCGCGAGGAACGCCGCGCCGGTGCCGAGCGCGAAGGTGAAGCCGATCAGCATCTCGGGCGTCACCCGCTCCGCCGCGACGAAAAAGGCGAGGGCGGCGGTGAGCAGCATCATCGCCGCGTTGACGCCGAGGAGGAGAACGCGGCGGTCGAAGATGTCGGCGATCGCCCCGGCGGGCAGGGCGAAGAGGAACACCGGCAGGGTGGTGGCGGCCTGCACCAGGGCGACGGTGAGTGGCTTGGGGTCGAGGGTGGTCATCAGCCAGCCCGCGCCGACGTCGTGCATCCAGGTGCCGACGTTGGACACCAGGGTGGCGACCCAGAGCAGCGCGAAGATGCGGATGCGGAAAGGCGCGAACGGCGAGGGGCGGGCGGTGTCCTCCATCGGATGTTTCCTCCCTGCCGGTTTCCGTGCGCCTTCAAACCTGGGATCGGATTCCCGGCTTGCAAGACCGCGCCGCGCGGACGTAGCCTTTGGCTCCTCCTGGTTTCCAAGGCGCCGTCCCGATGCCCGAATTCTCCCTTCCGTTGCGTTTCCGTCGTCTCGAAACGGCGGACGCCACGGCCTTCCGCGATCTCAGGCTCGCCGGAATTCGCGAAAATCCCGAATATTTCGGCGCACCCGCGGCCGAGGAAGAGGCGGCGGGGCTCCCGCTGTTCGCCTCGCGCATCGTCGGCACCCAGGAAGGCGACGCAGTGTACGGCGCGTTTCGCGGCGACGTGCTGGTGGGGGTGGCCGGGCTGTTCCGCCCTGCCAGCGGCACGATGCGTCATCGCGGCACACTCTGGGGCGTTTATGTGATTCCCGAGGAGCGCGGCGGCGAAACCGCCGAGCGCCTGATTCGCACGGTGATCGACCACGCGCGGCAGTACGTCGACGTTCTCACCGGTCACGTCACCACCACCAACGCCCGCGCGCGGAGGTTCTACGAACGCCTGGGCTTCGGCTTCAGCGGCATCGAGTACAAAAACCTCAAGGTGAACGGGCGTCACTTCGACCAGGACATCCTGGTGATGGACTTCACCGGCAATGCGCCCTAACGTCCGGGGCGGTCGCTGCTGGGCGCTTTTCGCGCTGCGTCGCCCCTTGTTGCAGACTTTCGGAGCCGGATCATGACCGCATCGTTTCCCGTCGTTCGATCGCGCCGCTTGCGCCAAAACGAATCCTTGCGCCGCCTTGTCCGTGAGACGCAGGTGACGATCGACGACCTGATTTATCCCATCTTCGTCGAAGAAGAGATCACCGAGCCGCTGCCGATTTCGGCGATGCCGGGGGTGTTCCGCATTCCCGAATGCAAGCTCGCGGACGAAGTCAGGGCGATCGCGGCGGATGGCGTGCGGGCGATCCTCCTGTTCGGGATTTCCCGTCGCAAGGACGCCGTCGGCAGCGACACGTGGTCGCCGGACGGCCTGATGGCGCGGATGGTGCGGATCGCCAAGGCGGCCGCGCCCGACTTGCTCGTCATCACCGACAACTGCTTCTGCGAGTACACCGTCCACGGCCACTGCGGCGTGATCCGCGACGGCGTGGTCGATAACGACCTGACGATCGAAAACCTCGGCCGCCAGGCGGTGGTGGCGATCGAGGCCGGGGCCGACATGGTTGCTCCCTCGGCCGCGATGGACGGCCAGATCCAGGCGATGCGGGCGGCGCTCGACGCGGCGGGGCACGGCAACGCGCCGATCATGGCCTATTCGACGAAGTTCGCGTCGAGCCTCTACGGCCCGTTCCGCGAGGCCGCGGGCAGCGGCCTCAAGGGGGACCGCAAGACCTACCAGATGGATCCGATGAACGGCCGCGAGGCGCTGCGCGAGTCGCTTCTCGACGAGATCGAGGGCGCGGACATCCTGATGGTCAAGCCGGGGCTCGCCTATCTCGACGTGCTTGCCGAACTGCGGCGGCGCACGCTGCTGCCTCTCGCCGTCTATCAGGTGAGCGGTGAATACGCGATGATCAAGTTCGCCGCCGCTGCCGGCGCGATCGACGAGGCACGCGTGGCGCAGGAAACCCTGGGCGCGATGAAGCGCGCGGGTGCCGACCTGATTATCACCTATTTTGCGCGCGACTTCGCGCGGGGAGCGATTTGATCATGACCACACGCGCCTTCCGGATCGGGCTCGTCACCAGCACCTTCCACACCGCCGAAATGGCGATCATGCGCGCCACGGCGGAAAAGCGGATCGCCGAACTCGGCATGGTGCTGGACAGCGTCGTCGCGGTGCCGGGCTCCTACGAGGTGCCGCTTTCGGTGAAGCGGTTCATGGTGCGGAGCGAGATCGACGCGGTGGTGGTGCTCGGCATCATCGAGCGCGGCGAAACCGCCCACGGCCGGGTGATGGGCGAGGCGGTGGAAAGCGCGCTGGTCAACCTCCAGCTCGAATTCATGAAGCCGGTCGGCATCGGCATCATCGGCCCCGAGGCCGACCCCGAGCACTTCCCGCCGCGCCTCGTGCCCCACGCCAAGGCGGCGGTGGACGCGGCGGCGGTGATGCTCGGCCTGATCGAGGCCTGATCTTCGCCCCACCCGCCGGCATGATGACTTTGGCCGGAAACTCGGGTAGGTTCGCCTTCCGCGGGGCGCGGGTGCGCCGCCGCATGTCCGTTTTCTTTTGAGGAACCCCGATGTCCGATCTCGTCGAAGCCGCACTTGCCGCCAATGCCTGGCCGTTCCAGGAAGCCCGCGCGCTGGTGGAGAAACGGCTGGCGAAACGGGGCGCGGGGAACGAAGGCGGCGACAAGGGCTACGTGCTGTTCGAGACCGGCTACGGCCCCTCGGGCCTGCCGCACATCGGCACCTTCGGCGAAGTCGTGCGCACCACCATGGTGCGCAACGCGCTCCAGGTGCTGCTGCCCAACGTCAAGACCCGGCTGTTCGCCTTCTCCGACGACATGGACGGCCTGCGCAAGGTGCCCGACAACGTGCCCAACCGCGAGATGGTGGCGCAGCACCTGGGCAAGCCGCTCACCCGGATTCCCGACCCGTTCGGCACCCACGAGAGCTTCGGCCACCACAACAACGCCCGCCTGCGCGCGTTCCTGGATTCCTTCGGCTTCGAGTACGAGTTCCAGAGCTCGACCGACTGGTACACCTCGGGCCGCTTCGACGCGGCGCTCTTGAAGGTACTCGCCAACCACGACAAGGTGCGCGACGTCGTCCTGCCGACGCTCGGCGAGGAACGCCGCGCCACCTATTCGCCGTTCCTGCCGATCTGCCCGGAAACCGGCGTCGTGCTCCAGGTTCCGGTGGTGGAAACCAACGTTGCGGCGGGAACGATCGTCTACCGCCGCGAAGACGGCAAGCTGGTGGAAACGCCGGTCACCGGCGGCGCGGTGAAGTTGCAGTGGAAGGCCGACTGGGCGATGCGCTGGGCGGCGCTCGGCGTCGACTATGAAATGTCGGGCAAGGACCTGATCGATTCGGTCAAGCTCGCCACCAAGATCGTCGGCATCCTCGGCGGGACCGCGCCGCAGAACCTCACCTACGAGCTCTTTCTCGACGACAAGGGCGAGAAGATCTCGAAGTCGCGCGGCAACGGCCTCGCGGTCGAGGACTGGCTGAAGTACGCGCCGCCGGAGAGCCTCGCGCTGTTCATGTTCCAGAAGCCGAAGACGGCGAAGCGCCTGTTCTTCGACGTCATCCCGCGCGCGGTCGACGAATACCAGAGCTTCACCGAGGCGTTCCCGCGCCAGGAGCTCAAAGACCGGCTCAACAACCCGGCCTGGCACATCCACAACGGCACGCCGCCGATGGAGCCGGTCGCGGTGTCGTACTCGATGCTCCTGAACCTCGTCGCGGTCTGCAATTCGGAAGACCCGGCGGTGATCTGGCAGTACATCAGCCGCTACGCCCCCTCGGCGCAGCCCGAGGGCATGCCCTTCCTCGACAAGCTGGTGAAGGTCGCGATCGCCTACTACCGCGACTTCATCCTCGCCAACAAACACTTCCGCAAGGCGACGCCGGAGGAAGTGGCGGCGCTCCAGCAGCTGCGCGACGAGATCGCCGCGCAGTACGATTGCGCCAGCCCCGAGGAACTCCAAACCATCGTCTATGAAGTCGGCAAGGCGCATGCCTGCTTCGAGGATCTGCGCGCTTGGTTCAAGGCGCTCTACCAGATCCTCCTCGGCCAGGACACCGGCCCGCGCATGGGCAGCTTCTTCGCCCTCTACGGCCAGTCCGACAGCCTCGCTCTGCTCGACAAGGCGATCGCCGGGGAAGATTTGTAAAGTCCGCTATCGGGGGCGGAGCGGCGACCGCGCCGCCCCCGATTTTCCCCGCGCTCAGTCGTGGGGCTCGGCGCCGGTGAGCTTCCAGCGGCGCAGCAGCGGCGGCATCGTCAGCCCCTGCACGAATACCGAAAACGCCACCACCCCGAAGGTCAGAACCACGATCTCGCGCTGCTCCGCCACGCTCGGCGGCACCGCGAGCGCCAGC
>LUYR01000555.1 GCA_001603335.1 Rhodospirillales bacterium Alpha_05
GGACGCGCTGCGGTCGCGGGCGGCGTCACCGCGATGGCCTGCCTGCCCAACACCGACCCGGTGATCGACAACGACGCGGTGGTCGAGTTCGTCGCCCGCCGCGCCCGCCTCGCGGGCCTGAGCAAGGTCTACCCCTACGGCGCGGCGACCAAGGGCCTTTCCGGTGCGGAAATCGCCGAGATCGGCCTGCTCGCCGAATCCGGCGCGGTGGCGTTCACCGACGGCGACCGCGCCGTCGCCTCGCCGATGGTGATGTATCGCCTGCTCTCCTACGCTGCCAGCTTCGGCCACCTGATCGTGCAGCACCCCGAGGAACCGAGCCTCGGCGGCGGCGACATGAACGCCGGAACCATCGCCGGACGCCTCGGTCTTTCGGGCACCTCGCCCGCTGCCGAGTGGATCATGCTCGAGCGCGACCTGCGCCTCGTCGAGATCACCGGCGCGCGCTATCACGCCGCCCACATCTCGACCGCCGAAAGCGTCGAGATCATCCGCCGCGCCAAGGCCAAGGGGCTTTCGGTCACCTGCGACTGCGCGCCGCCCTACTTCCTCCTCACCGAGGACGCGGTGGGCGAGTTCCGCACCTTCGCCAAGCTCTCGCCGCCCTTGCGCCGCGAGGCTGACCGCGCCGCGATCGTCAAAGGCCTGAAGGACGGCACCATCGATTGCGTCGCCTCCGACCACTGCCCGCAGGACGCGGATTCGAAGCGCAAGACCTTCCACGACGCGGCCTACGGCGGCATCGGCCTTGAAACCCTGCTGCCCGCCACCCTCGAACTCACCCGCTCCGGCGGTCTGTCGCTGCTCCACGCGCTCGCCAAGATCACCGTCAATCCGGCGCGCCTGCTCGGCCTGCCGGCGGGCCGGATCGCAGTGGACGCGGCAGCCGATCTGGTGCTCTTCGACCCGGACCGGGAGTGGAAGGTGTCGGCGGAGAGCCTGCTGTCCAAGTCCAAGAACTCGCCCTTCGACGAAAACCCGATGACCGGCGCGGTGATCCGCACCGTGATCGACGGCCGCAGCGTGTTCGTCGCCAACGAGGTGCCTGCATGAGCGAAGCGATCATCCTCGACCTTCTCGCCGCCGCCGTCTTCGGTTATCTGCTCGGTTCGATCCCGTTCGGCCTGGTGCTCACCCGCATGGCCGGGCTCGGCGACCTGCGCAAGATCGGCTCGGGCAACATCGGCGCGACCAACGTGCTGCGCACCGGCCACAAGGGTCTGGCGCTCGCCACCCTGCTGCTCGATTCCGGCAAGGGCGCGATTGCCGCCCTTGTCGCGTTGGCGGTCTGCGACTACCGCTCGGCGCTGGTCGCCGGGCTGTTCGCGGTGCTCGGCCACAACTTCCCGGTCTGGCTCAAGATGAAGGGCGGCAAGGGCGTCGCCACCACCTTGGGCGTGATCCTCGCCACCTCGCCGCTCACCGGCTTGGCGGCCTGCCTAGTGTGGCTCGGCATGGCGTGGAAGTTCCACTACTCCTCGCTCTCGGCGCTGGTGGCGCTCTGCGTCGCGCCGTTCGTCGCGCTGGCGCTCGGGCATCCGTCGCATGCGGTGGTCTTCGGCATCCTCGCGATCCTCTCGCTGGTGCGCCACTCCGCCAACATCAAGCGCCTGCTGGCAGGCACCGAGCCGCGCATCGACCTCAGCAAGAAGTTCAAGAAATAGCAGGAACGCGATGAAACATCGGACCCCGACGGACGAAGAACGGATCGACTGGCTGCGCCTCACCCGTTCGGAGAACGTCGGTCCGATGGCGTTCCGCCGCTTGCTGGCGCGCTTCGGCTCCGCCGGAGCGGCCCTCGCCGCCCTCCCCGAC
>LUYR01000556.1 GCA_001603335.1 Rhodospirillales bacterium Alpha_05
TGGCCAGCCGCGCCGCGCTCAACAGGTCGCCGCCCGCCGCCAGCACCGACGCGACGGTGGCGACCACGGTGTCGCCCGCACCCGAAACGTCGAAGACTTCGCGCGCCCGCGCCGGAATGTGGTGGACGCTGCCGTCTTCGCCCACCAGGGTCATGCCGTCCTGCGAGCGGGTGACGAGGAGGTTGCGGATGCCGCAGGTGGAAATCAGGTGGCGCGCCGCCGCGACGATTGCGTCGTCGTCGCCCACCGGCATGTCGGTGGCCTCGGCGAGCTCGGCGCGGTTCGGCGTCGCGAGGAACGCGCCGCGATACTTGGAATAGTCGCGGCCCTTGGGGTCGACGATCGCGCGCACGCCGGTGGCGGCCGCCAATGCCAAAACTTCGGCGAGGACGCGCGGCGTCAACAGGCCCTTGCCGTAGTCCGACAAGGTGAGCACGCCGCAGCCGCCGATGTTCGCCTTCACCGCCGCAAGAACCTGGGCCTCGGCCGATCCGGCGAGCATTTCCACCTGCTCGCGGTCGGCGCGCAGGAGCTGCTGCACCCCGGCGACGAAGCGGGATTTCTCGGTGGTGGCGCGGTCGGGGAGAATCTGCAGGCAGGATTCCACGCCGGTTTCCGCGGCGAGCAGGTGCGCCACCTCGTGCCCGGCGGCGTCGTCGCCGACGAACGCGACGAACACCGAGGTCGCGCTGAGCGCCGAAAGGTTGCGCGCGACGTTGCCCGCGCCGCCCAACATCAGGCTCTCGCGCACGATCCGGAACACCGGCACCGGCGCCTCGGGCGAAATCCGCGAGACTTCGCCGTAGAGGAAGTGATCGAGCATCACGTCGCCCAGACACATCACCCGCGCACGGGTGAAATCCTTGAGCAGCCGGGTGAAAGTATCCGAATTCGTCATTCTCGCCATGACCCCAATGAACGCCATCGTCCGCCGCGAACAACTGCGCGCGGCGGCGCGCGTTACCTTATGCGGCGGCTCCGCCGAAAGCAACGCCGCGTCGCGCGCGACGACCGCCGTGGTTGTCCCCTTTCGCCAACCCGCTTCCCCCTGATACACTTCGCCCGCGCCGCCACGGCAGGCGCGCGCCTTCAGAACGTTGGACCGGTTGATGCAGCCCGAATTCGTCACCCCTGAGAGCCTGCTTCTCGACACCGCCGAGCGAATCGGCCGCGTGCGCGCCGGACGCGTCGCGCTTCGCGTCCACCTCTCGCGCCTCACGCCGCGCTTTGCCGACCCCGCCTACGGCCGCGTCGCGGCGCGGATGTTCGACGGGCTGGTCGCCAACTTCCGCTGCCAGGTGTTCACCCTGTCGAGCGGCGACATCGTCGCCACCGGCAAGGACATGCCGTTCGGCGACGTCGACGCGGTGGTCTACAAGCTCCGCACCCTGTTCGACGCCGACCCGCTGGTCCATCACGACCCCTACGGGCCCCGCGACCGCTTCTGTTCCTGGTACGACCTCGAAACCGACTACGACGCCTTCCTCGCCGCCTGCGCCGAGGCCGCGGCCCAAATCCAGCCGCGCCCGC
>LUYR01000557.1 GCA_001603335.1 Rhodospirillales bacterium Alpha_05
CCGTGCAGCAGGAACAGCGCGAGGCCGAGGCTGGCGAAGCCGCCGATCGCGACGCCGCCGGCGCGCAGCGCGGGCAAATGGCGGCGGCTCTTGTCGAGGAACGGCTGCTCGACGTAGCGATACGACAGCACCGACGCCCCCACCGCCAGGATCACCGCCACCGACGCCTGGATCCAGTCGAGGGTGCCGCCGAACATGTGTCGCGCGTAGACCAGGATCGGCCAGTGCCAGAGGTAGAGCGAATACGAGAGATTGCCGAAGAACAGGTATCCCCGCGTCGAGATCGACTTGCCCGCCCAGGATTCGCCGTTGGCGCCCGCGTGGAGCATCAGAGCGGTACCGACGCACGGCACCAGCGCGAGCAGGCCGGGGAAGGGCATTTTCGCGGTATAGAACATCAGCGGCAGGAAGATCGCCGCGAGCCCCACCCCGGCGACGATCTCGCGGGTCTTCTGGCTCCGCAGCGCGGGCAGCGCACGGGTCGCCACCAGCGCGCCCGAGAGCAGCTCGAAGCCGCGCGACGGCGCGAAATAGAACGCGGCAGCGGGCGCGTTCCACACCAGCGCCTCCGAGACCGCGAGCGACAACGCGAACAGCGCCGCCAGCACCAGCGCGAGGCGGCTGCGTGCGAAGCGCCAGAGCAGGTAGAGCAGCGGCGGATAGACGATGTAGAACTGCTCCTCGACCGCGAGCGACCAGGTGTGGAGCAGCGGCTTGAACTCGGCCGCGCCGTCGAAGTAGTTGGTGGTCAGCCAGAAATCCATGTTGGAGGCGAAGAACGCGGTGGCGACGACGCTCCGCCCGAGCGACCGGAACGCCTCCGGACTGAGGAGGAAGAACCCGGCGGCAACGGTGAACGCCAGCATCACGATCAGCGCCGGGAAGATCCGGCGCACGCGGCGGCGGTAGAATTCGGCGATCGAGAACTTCCCCTCGCGCAACTCCTTGACCAGGATTCCGGAGATCAGGTAGCCGGAAATCACGAAAAAGATGTCGACGCCGAGGAAGCCGCCGGGCAGCAAAGCCGGAAATGCATGAAAGGTCACCACAGAGGTGACGGCGATGGCGCGCAGGCCCTGGACGTCCAATCGAAACACGGTTCGACCCATTCCAATCTGTGATGATCGGAGTAGACATGGGGCCGCCTTGGGACTTGCCTACCCGCGCACTGCAATTTTTCGCCGCAACGCCGCCGATGGCGCGAAGCCTTGCGATCGATTATCGTGGGCGAAACCCCTTGAACCCGAAGGATATCCGATGCCGCATGTGATCGTGAAAATGTACCCCGGCCGCGACGAGGCGCAGAAGGCACGGATCGCGGCGGCAATCACCGAAGCCCTGATCGCGACCGCCGACTGCGCCGAAACCGCGGTTTCGGTGGCGATCGAAGACGTCGCGAAGGAAGACTGGGTGGAGGCCGTGTACAAGCCCGAGATCGCGGCAAAGCCTGAGAATCTCTACAAAAAGCCGGGATACACCCCGCTCTGACGCCAAAACCCGCACGGGAATTGGCGCGCCCTGCTGGATTCGAACCAGCGACCGCTCGCTTAGAAGGCGAGTGCTCTATCCAGCTGAGCTAAGGGCGCTCCGGAATTCCGCTCAAGACCACTTTTTCGCGGCGAAATTGTCGGAGTAGTTGTTCGGCACGAGGCGGCGAACCTTCGGCTCCTCGACCTTGTAGTCGAGGCCTTCCCGCTCGGCGTAGGCGACCGCCTCTTCCTTGGTGTCGAAGCGCAGGCGCAACTGCGACAGCGTGTCGCCGGAACCGACCCAACCGACGAGCGGATCGGCTTCGCGCCGCTCCGAGGGCTCGTATTCGAGCGTCCATCTCGTGACGTTGGCGCGCCCCGACTGCATCGCGGTCTTGGCGGGCTTGAAAATCCGGACTTTCGCCATCGCGGTCTTCCCTTGCTGTTCGGTCGTGCCGATCGGGCATGGTCGGGGTGATAGGATTCGAACCTACGACTTTCGGCTCCCAAAGCCGACGCTCTACCAGGCTGAGCTACACCCCGTGGCCTGGAAAATATGGGGATGTTCCCGCCAAGGCAACACGTTTAAAAACTTCGTCTATCGGGTTTTGAGCTTCATCCGGTCGCCGGGCTTCAAACCGATCGCGGACGCACGCCCACCGGGAATTTCCAGCACCCAGCGCACCGCCACCGGCGAGGCGATCACCGTCTCGTCCTTCGGCACCGCGTCGGCGTGGATATGCTGGATCACGCCGTCGGCGTCGATGAACACCATGTCGAGCGGAATCAGGGTGCGGCGCATCCACATCCGCGCCATCGTCGGCTCGCCGTAGTCGAACAGCATGCCCTTGTTGGCGTCGAGCTTCTCGCGGTCCATCAGGCCGTGCGCCCGGTCGTCGGCACTGGTGGCCACCTCGACGCCGAAGGTCGCCACCGGACGACCCGCGTGCTCGAGCATCACCACGCCCGCGCCGAATTCGGCGTGCGCCGATGCGGTGGTCAGTAACAACAGCAAAACCGCGAAAACCGATAAGCGGCTCATGGGGGAACTCCGGCTTGATCTTGACCCGACGGGCGGCTGGCACCATACATGAACACATCGCGCGTTGCCAGTGCGCGCCCCACGGGGGGAGCCGCATTTTAGCGGCTGAGAGGTTCCCTTACCGGAACGACCCCTTGAACCTGATCCGGCTCGTACCGGCGAAGGGACGTGATCCGACATGCCTGACCAGGCCCACCTGCCGACGCTTCCACCCGCGGTCCGCGTGCGCGGCGCCAATCTGACCCTCGGAAACATCCCGATCTTCGCCGACCTCGCCTTCGAAGCCGAGGCCGGGCGCTTCACCGGCATTCTCGGCCCGTCCGGCGTCGGCAAGACCACCCTGCTGCGCCTGATCGCGGGGCTGATCCCCGCCGACAGCGCGGAAATCGGCGACGATACCGGGGCGCCGCTCGCCGGACGGGTCGCCTGGATGGCGCAGAAGGACCTCCTGCTGCCCTGGCTCTCGGTGCTGGACAACGTCCGGCTCGGCGCGCGGTTGCGCGGCGAAAGCGCCGACGCCAAGGCCCGCGCCGCCGAACTCCTCGCCGCCGTCGGCCTC
>LUYR01000558.1 GCA_001603335.1 Rhodospirillales bacterium Alpha_05
TAAGGACGCCACCGCGCTCAACTTCACCGCCTGCGCCGCGCACCGCCGCCCCGGCGTCTACTGGCACATGCTCCCCACCGCGACCCAGGCGCGCAAGGCGGTGTGGGACGCGGTGGACGCCTCGGGCCGCCGCGTCCTCGACCAGGTGTTCCCACGCGTGCTGCGCGCCGCGACCAATTCCACCGAAATGAAAATTTCGCTCAAGTGCGGCGCGATCTGGCAGTTGGTCGGCTCGGACAACTTCAATTCCCTGGTCGGCGCGAACCCGGTGGGAGTGGTGTTCTCCGAGTACTCCCTCGCCGACCCGGCGGCG
Source organism: Rhodospirillales bacterium Alpha_05 (assembly GCA_001603335.1). Taxonomy (GTDB): domain Bacteria; phylum Pseudomonadota; class Alphaproteobacteria; order Rhodospirillales; family Rhodospirillaceae; genus Oleispirillum. The sequence goes on from LUYR01000558.1 coordinate 314, forward strand.
TGGGACTACGTGCGGCCGATCCTCGCGGAGAACGGCGGCTGGGCGGTGTTCATCTTCACCCCGCGCGGCCGCAACCACGGTTACGCCCTGCTCGACATGGCGCGCCGCAACCCGAACTGGTTCGCCCAGGTGCTCTCGGTCGACGACACCCGCCGCGCCGACGGCTCGCCGGTGATCGGCATCGACGCGATCGAGGAAGACCGCCGCGCCGGTATGTCGGAGGAAATCCTGCGCCAGGAATACTGGTGCAGCTTCGACGCCGCGCTCACCGGCGCGTACTACGGCAAGGCGATGGAGGCGGCGCGGGCGGAAGGGCGGATCGGCATGGTGGCCTGGGAGCCGGCGCTGCCGGTGGAAACCTGGTGGGACCTCGGCATGGGGGATTCCACCGCGATCTGGTTCGCGCAGCGCCTCGGCGCGGAAATCCGCCTGATCGACTATCTCGAAGCCTCGGGCGAGGGCCTCGCCTTTTACATCGACGCGCTCAAGGCCAAGCCCTACGCCTATGGCCGCCACATCGCGCCGCACGACATCGAGGTGCGCGAACTCGGTACCGGCAAGAGCCGCCGCGAAACCGCGCTCAAGCTCGGACTGCGCTTCGAGATCGCCCCGGCGCAGAGCCTCGCCGACGGCATCGAGGCGAGCCGCGCGATGATCCCGAATTGCTGGTTCGACGAAGCCAAATGCGCCCGCGGCATCGAGGCCCTCGCCCAATACCGCCGTGAATGGAACGACAAGACCAAGGACTTCAAGCCGACACCGCTCCACGACTGGACCAGCCATGGCGCCGACGCCTTCCGCTATGGCGCGGTGGCGCGGGAAGGCGGCAAGCTCGGGCGCGGCACGTTGCGCGCGCCGAGCGCCTTCGAGGTGTTGCGGTAACCTCAGTAGCCGGGGTCGGGCTTGCGTAGCGGCGGCAGTTCGTAGCCGTAGGGCAGGAGCGGCTGGTTGCGGCGCTCGGTTTCCGGGTCTTCCGCGCCGCGATAGAAGGTCGCGGCGAGCTGCTCGCGGTCGAGGTTGCGGACGTTGGAGAGGTCCGCGCCGGTCAGGTCCGCGCCGTCGAGCACCGCGCCGATCAGCTCCGCACCGGTGAGAATCGCGCCTGCGAGCGACGCGCCCGCGAGGTGGGCGTAGGAGAAGTCGGCCCCTTCCGCATGCACCCAGGTGAGGTTGGCATGTTCGAGGTCGGCGTTGGAGAGGTTCGCCTCGATCATCTGCACCTTGCGCAGGTCGGCCTTCTGCAGCGTCGCGGAATCGAGGTGCGCGCCGTTCAGCAGCGCGCGTTGCATCGAGGTGCCGTCGAGGGCGGCGTAGCCGAGCGCGGCGCGGTTGAGGTTGCAGCCGGTCATCGTCGCGCCGGTGAACTCGGCGTGTTCCAGCACGGAATCCTCCAGAATCGCGCCCGAGAGGTCGCAATCCCAGAACTTCGCCTCGTTGGCGGTGAGGCGCACCGCGCGGACTTCCGAAAGATCGGCATCGGCGATGCTGGCGCGGGTGAGGTTGGCGTCGGTGAGGTCCGCGCCGCGCAGGTTGGCGGAGGTGAGGTTGGCGTCGTGCAGCAGCGCGGCGGTGAGGTCGGCGCCGTTGAGCTTGGCCCGCGCCATCCGCGCCGCTTTCAGCGACGAGCGCGCCAGGGTGACGCCCGCGAGGTCGGCATTCTCGAGTTCGACGCGGTCGAGGGTGAGGTCGGAGAGCTCCTGGCGCTGCAGGTCGACGTGGTGGCTCGCCAGCCACGACAGCGCCGCGGCCTGGCCGGTCGCCTTCGGGTTGCCGCGCGCGGCGGTGAGCGCCTGACGCTTGGTGGCGGCCATGGTGATCACGCGGTCGTCGCTGTAGCGGCGCCAGCGGCGCGTGCCGCCGAGGGCGACGAATCCGGCCGTGGCCACCGCTGCCAGCGCCAGTCCCGCGCCGAGCATCCATCCGAGGTCGTCCGAAGTCACCATTGCCGCCTGCATCGGGGTTTGCGCAGGGAGCCCGCCGAGGCTGGGCAAATCCTGCGATGGGGAAGAGGGAAAAGCCGGGAAGACCGAACGGATCCATGATTGCATCGAGGAAACGCCTTTCTTCGCCGAGGGTTGCGGCAGGACGGGGTCGCGACTCCGCGATCGGGACATCGAGCCGAACCTCCATTCTGTATCCATGAGGCTGATTTGCAAAGAAGAAATCTGTTTAACCGGGTGTGCGCCGAAGTGTTCTATCGCGTTGACTTCCCGCCCTGAGGGTGTTGCATTGAAGGACTGCGACGCAAAACCGGGGGAGCCATGACCACCAAGCCCAACGCCGACGAGACGCCCGACGCGCCGACCGTCGACACCGCACCGCCGCCCGAGGTGGAAACCTCGCCCGCTCCCGAGAGCGTCGCGCCCGCTCCGACGCCCGCCCCCGCGC
>LUYR01000559.1 GCA_001603335.1 Rhodospirillales bacterium Alpha_05
GAGGGCCAGCGCTCGGCCACGACCGCCGCGAGGCGGGCGGCGGCGCGGCGCGGATCGAGGCCGGGCGGCAGGCTTTCGCAGCGGATGCTGGTGGCGCGGGTGGCGGCGAGGTGGGCGGCGAGACGCTCGAACTCGGCGACGTCGGGCCCGGCGTAGATCACGTCCACCGGGCCGCGCTCGACGAGATAGCCCAGGAGCTCGCGCTGGCGGGCGGTGGTTTCCCCGCCAGGCCGCCAGAACGCGCGGTCGCTGATCAACACCGAACCCTGGGACACGTCTCTGCCTCGAAGCACGAACCTTGAGCGATAAGCGATCGGTGATGTGTATCACATCCCGAGGCCGACGTCTTCGCATACGCAGGTGCTGTACCCCTGCGGGTTTCAGGATTTCTTAACGGCATTCGCGCGATAGTCTTGTCTTCGCATGCCTGAAGCCAACGGAGTGCCCCGCCGTGCGCAAGATCGTGGTTCCGCTGTTTGCCGCGCTGCTCTCCGGCTGCGGCCTCCATATGAGCGACGTGCCCTCCGCCGGAGTGGAGAAGCTGACGCCGTTCAACGAGGGCTTCCAGGCGCTCGCCGCGATCGACGTCGCGACCCTGATCGTCACCGACAAGCTGATGGTCGACCACATCGTTTCCTACGTCCGCCAGGAGGACTGCTCGTCGGTGCGCGCGAGCCAGGGCGACAAATATTGCCGTCCGTTCCGCCTCGCCTACACGCCGCCGCCCGAGCCGTTCTGCTATCGCACCCTGGCGAAGGTGAACTGCTTCATCGACCCCAATCCCTACGGCACCGACCACCGCACCGGCTCCTACCTCCCCGGCATCACCCGCGTCCGCTAGACGTGACAGCCCCCGCGGTTTAGCGCATAGTTCCGGCCGGTTATCAGTTGGGGGAGAAGCGTGCTCGATATTCGTCCGGTGCTCTACGTCGTCGGGCTGTTGCTGCTTGTGCTTGCCGCCGCGATGGCGGTGCCGGCGGCGATTTCGCTTTCCGACGGCGATGCCGACTGGGTGATCTTCGCGCTTTCCGCCGCGGTCACGGTGTTCTTCGCGCTGGCGATGATCCTGAGCTGCGGCGGGCCGCGGTATCGCCACAACCTTCGGCACGTCTTTCTCCTCGCCGCCAGCACCTGGTTCGTGATGCCGGTGTTCGCGGCCCTTCCGTTCACCTTCGGCAGCGTGAACCTCTCCTATACCGACGGCTTCTTCGAGGCGATGTCGGGCCTGACCACCACCGGCTCGTCGGTGGTCGCCGACCTCCTCACCATGACCCGCGCGATGCTGGTGTGGCGCTCGGTGCTCCAGTGGCTGGGCGGCATCGGCATCGTGCTGATGGCGGTGACGCTGCTACCGATGCTGCGCCTGGGCGGCATGCAGGTATTCAAGACCGAGGCCTTCGACACCCCGGACAAGGTGTTCGAGCGGGTCAGCCCGGTGGCGCTGCAACTGATCGCGATCTACGCGGCGCTGACCACGGCGTGGTGCTTCTTCTACTGGCTCGCGGGGATGACGCCGTTCGAGGCGGCGAACCACGCGATGACCACCCTCTCCACCGGCGGCTTCTCGACCTCGCCCGAATCCCTCGGCCATTGGCCGTCGGTGTGGATGATGCTGGTGGCGACCACCGGAATGATCGTCGCCGCCCTGCCCTTCACCCTTTACCTCCAAATCGTTCGCGGCACGCGGCGCAACATCGCCCTCGACAGCCAGGTCGGCGCGTTCCTCACCGTGCTCGCGCTCGCGGCGCTGGTGATCGCGCTGTGGCTGATCTTCGGCAACGGCTACGATCCCGAGGCGGCGATCCTGGGCGCGATCTTCCACGTCACCTCGATCATCACCGGCACCGGCTACACCACCACCGACATCCAACTCTGGGGCGGCCTGCCGGTGGCGTTGCTGTTCGTGCTGCAATACGTCGGCGGCTGCGCGGGCTCCACCACCTGCGGCTTCAAGATTTTCCGTTTCCAGGTGCTCTACGCCGCCGCCAAGGTGCAGGTGGCGCGCATGCTCCGCCCCCACATCGTGCTGCTGCCGCGCTACAACGACCGCCCGCTCCAGGCCGGGGTGACGGACTCGGTGATGGCGTTCTTCTTCCTCTACGCCCTCGCGGTCGCATGGCTCACCGTCGGCCTGTCGCTGATGGGGCTCGACTTCACCACCGCGCTCTCGGGCGCGTCCACCGCGATTTCCAACGTCGGCCCCGGTCTCGGCGACATCATCGGCCCGAACGGCAGCTTCGCCACCTTGCCCCAACCGGCAAAGTGGCTGCTCTGCGCCGGAATGCTCCTCGGACGGTTGGAAATCCTCTCGGTCCTGGTGCTGTTCCAGCGCGCCTTCTGGAAGGAATGAAAAAAGCCGGGGGCGCGTGCCCCCGGCTCTTTCAGTTCAGCGCGGCCGTGCGGCTCAGTTGGCGAGCGCGTCCGGCAGATAGGCGCGGATGTTGCTGGTCATCGCGGCGTCGAAGTTGGCGGCGAGCTTCTGGGTCAGCTCGTACCAGGCCTTCTCGCGGTCGTTGAGCGAGGCCCCTTCCTGCACCGTCAGGCTATGCCGCACCGCGGTCTCGACTTCGCCATGGTAGGCGCGCGAGGGATCGTCGAGCGAGAACCGCACCCGCAGCACCGCGTCGTAACGCTCCGCCGGCTGGTCGGTGAACGCACCCTTGATGCCGGTGGCGGTCGTGAGCTTGGTTTCGGTCACCGCCGCGTCGAGGATGGTGAAGCGCGCCACGGCGGTGCCGGAGCGCAGCGGCTGCAACCGGTCGAGGGCCCACTGACGCGCCATCCGCTCGGGCGAAACCGGCATCAGGTGCTCGACGTTCGGCGGCGCGAAGCTCGGCTTGTAGTCGCTCGCGATATCGACGCGCAGCGCGCGCACCGCAAGCGGGTTGGCACTGGTGAAGCGGATATCGGGGTAGACAGGCGCGGGCGGGGTGGTGGTGCACGCGGCGACGGTGGCGGCGATCAGCGCGGCGCCGAGACCGCGCAACAGCGCGCGACGGCCGGGCGCGAAACCGGAGATGCTGACGGACATGGAACGGGCTCCCTGCAAAGTGTCTCGGAACGTTACTCGTTCCGCGGCTTCGACGGAATATCTTGTGCGTTAAAGATATAGCGCGTTTTACAGAAATCGCACGTCACCTCGATCGTTCCATCGGTCGCGGCGTGCTCCAGGTCGTCGGCGGGCAAGCCGGCGAGCACGCCTTCGAGGCGCTGGCGCGAGCAGCGGCAGGCGAAGCGCACGTCGGCTGCGTCGTAGACCATGAGTTCGCTCTGGTGGAACAGGCGGCGCAAGACTTCGCTCGCGGCCAGGGTCGGGTCGAGCAGCTCGCGGTCGGTGAGGCTCTGCAGCAGGATTTTCGCGGTTTCCCAGGCGTCCGCCTCTTCCGGTCCGGCGAGGGTGGCGTTGGCGGTGGGCAGGCGTTGCAGCAGGATGCCGCCGGCGCGCCAGCCGAAGCCGCCGTCCGGCGCTTCCGCCGCGAGCAGCAGCGCGGTGCCGATCTGCTCGGACTGGCTG
>LUYR01000560.1 GCA_001603335.1 Rhodospirillales bacterium Alpha_05
AGGTGTTGATGCGGAAGTGCGCCTGGAACTTGCCCCAGACCGCCTGATGGCTGACCGGCTTGCCGACGGCATGGCCCGCCGCCACGATCGCGTCCACCTGCGCCACCAGCTGCTGCTTCTGCTCCGCCGTCATCGCGCCGCCGCCCGCCACCGCTCCAACCCGCCGCCCCTTCCCGGGCGCGAACGCGACGACGTTGGACAGGTTTCCTTCCTTCGGCTTCTTCCCCTCACCCATGCCCATCCTCCCCGACACGAAGTGAAAAAGCCCGCTAGATCGTTGATCTAACGGGCTTTTATTGGTAGCGGAGGAGGGACTTGAACCCCCGACACGCGGATTATGATTCCGCTGCTCTAACCAGCTGAGCTACTCCGCCACAGACACCGCGCGAAAGGCCGTATCGGTGCCGTTCCTCGCGGGAGGCGCTTTACTTATTCGGAAATCGGGGGCGCGTCAAGCGTCGAAATGCGGATCGCCCAAACATCCGGGGGTGAGAAATCCGGCCTCGCCTTCCGCGATCCCAGGCTCTACCTTGATCGCTCCGGAAAATTCGGGAGAAACGGCGAATGCGCGTGGTGGTGCAACGGGTTGACGAAGCCCGGGTGGAGGTCGACGGCGCGGTGGTCGGCGAGGTCGGCGTGGGCTTTCTCGTGCTCGTCTGCGCCGAGACCGGCGACGCGGACGCGGACGCGGATTTCCTCGCCCGCAAGATCGCCGCGCTCCGGATTTTCACCGATGCCGACGACAAGATGAACCTCGCCCTCAAGGACGTGAACGGCGGCGTGCTCGCGGTCAGCCAGTTCACCCTCGCCGCTTCCTGGCGCAACGGCAACCGCCCGGGCTTCTCCGCCGCCGCGCCGCCCGCCGAGGGCGAGCGCCTCTACCTCCGCTTCTGCGACGCCCTCAAAGCCCAGGCCATTCCGGTTGCCACCGGAATCTTCGGCGCGCACATGAAGGTCTCGCTGGTCAACAACGGCCCGGTGACGATCCTGATGGATACCCGCGACCCGCGTTGAGCGGGTTTTTCGCGCGCGCCGGGGAATAAATCCCGGCGCCGCGTGTCTCCCCTTCATACCGCAGATTTCCCGGTCGCCCCTTTGGAGCGGCCGACGGCGCGGGCTTGCCCGCAAGGAGTGGCGGCGATCGCCCCAACCTATGGAAACCATAGCTATCCCGCTCTTTGGAATGGGACCGATTTGCACCATCTTGGTGTGGAGAACTGCTGCTTTGGAGGATTGACCGATGCTCTCCCGACGTACCGCTCTGACGATGGGAATCGCTGCCGCCGGGGTCTGGGCCGCCAGCCGTTTCTCCCGCGGCGACGGCATCGCCAATGGCGCCTCGCCCGCCGAGACCTTCGAGGTCACCCACACCGATGCCGAATGGCGCGCCAAGCTCACGCCCGAGCAATACGCGGTGCTGCGCCACGAAGGCACCGAGCGCCCCTACACCAGCCCGCTCAACGGCGAGCACCGCGCCGGAACCTTTTCCTGCGCCGGGTGCGACCTGCCGGTGTTCTCCTCGACCACCAAGTTCGACAGCCACACCGGCTGGCCGAGCTTCTGGACGCCGATCGAGAACGCGGTGGGCAAGCACACCGACACCTCCTTCGGGATGGTGCGCACCGAGGTCCATTGCCGCCGCTGCGGCGGCCACCTCGGCCATGTCTTCGATGACGGCCCGCCGCCGACCGGATTGCGCTATTGCATCAACGGCGTCGCGCTGACCTTCCAACCCGCCTGAGGAGGCCCCGCCATGCTCCTGTTAGCCGCCTATCTCGGCGGGGCGCTCACCATCCTGAGCCCCTGCATTCTGCCGGTGCTGCCGTTCGTCTTCGCCCGCGCCGGGCAGGACTTCAAGCGTAACGGCCTGCCGCTCTTGATCGGCCTCGGCGTCACCTTCGCCGCGGTCGGCACCCTCGCCGCCGCGGGCGGCGCGTGGGCGGCGAAGGGCAACGAGATCGGCCGCTGGGTCGCCCTCGGCTTCCTCACCCTGATGGGGCTCGCGTTGATCTTCCCCGTCGTCGCCACCGCGATCGCCAAGCCGTTCGTCGGCCTCGGCAACCGCGTCTCGAACTCCGAGACCGGGCTCAGCAACGGTCCGGGCGGCGCGGTGCTCACCGGCGTCGCCACCGGGTTGGTCTGGGCGCCGTGCGCCGGGCCGATCCTCGGGCTGATCCTCGGCGGCGCGGCACTCTCGGGCGGCGG
>LUYR01000561.1 GCA_001603335.1 Rhodospirillales bacterium Alpha_05
ATTGCGCTTCGCGCGCGATTCAACGGGATCGAAGGGGCGAGCCCCTTCGCGGGTCTGGGCGGTGCCCAGTCGTGTTTTTTGGCGAGCTCTGTGCCGAAGAGCCGATTGCGCTGACGCGCGAAAAGCCAGATTTGCGGGGCCGAGGGGGCCGAGTCCCCTCGCGGGTTCGGGCGGAGCCCGGGCTTCCGTTTCCATCCGGCGCAAGGCAGGATTTTCCACGGTTTTTGCGAGCTGCGTCACAGGCGTTTTTGCTTGGGCGGGTGTACGCCTGTGGTATACTGACCGGCCCTCATCGGTGGGGGGTAGTTCTTGTTTCTCACGACATTATTCCGGGGGCAGGGGCGGCGCGTTTGCGCGCGGGCCGATAGCCGGAACATCACGGGTGGATCGCACCGACATGAAGCTTTCGATCGAGCGCGCACAGCTCTTCAAATCGTTGCAACACGTGCAGAGCGTGGTTGAGCGTCGCAACACCATTCCGATCCTTTCCAACGTCAAATTGGTTGCCGGGGAAGCGGGTCTCAGCCTCAACGCCACGGATCTCGATCTCGACATCACCGAGACGGTTCCCGCCGAGGTGACGGAGGCGGGCGCCACGACCGCACCGGCGCACATTCTGTTCGACATCGTCCGCAAGCTGCCGGACGGCGCGAAGGTCGAGCTTTCGACGAACGCCGAGGACGGGCAGGTGATGCTGACCTCCGGGCGGTCGCGGTTCGCGCTGTCGGCGCTGTCGGTGAGCGAGTTCCCCGAGATGTCGGGCGGCGCGCTGACCCACAACTTCCGCCTCGCGGCGGCGGACTTGCGCGGCCTGATCGATCGCACCCGCTTCGCCATCGCGGTCGAGGAAACCCGGTACTACCTCAACGGCATTTTCCTGCACCAGTCGGTTTCCGACGGCGTGCCGGTGCTGCGTGCGGTGGCGACCGACGGTCATCGCCTCGCGCGGGTCGAGCTGCCGCTGCCGGATGGCGCGCAGGGCCTGCCGGGCGTGATCCTGCCGCGCAAGACCGTGGCGGAACTGCGCAAGCTGATCGAGGACACCTCGGCCGAGATCGCGATTTCGCTGTCGGATTCGCGGGTGCGCTTCGCCTTCGACGACGCGGTGATGACCTCCAAGCTGATCGACGGCACCTTCCCCGACTACGAGCGGGTGATCCCGACCGACAACGACAAGGTTCTCGAAGTCGACCGCAAGGCGTTCGCGCAGGCGGTGGATCGCGTCGCCGCGGTGTCGTCGGAGAAGTCGCGCGCGGTGAAGATGCAGGTGCAGAACGGCCAGGTCCGCCTGCTCGCGTCGAGCCCCGAGAGCGGCAGCGCCGAGGAAGAGCTGGAGGCCGCCTACGAGGGCGCGCCCATCGACATCGGCTTCAACGCCCGCTATCTGCTCGACATCTTGGGCCAGGTGGAAGGCGACGCGGCGCGCTTCGGGATGCTCGACGCGGCCTCGCCGACGGTGGTGCGCGATGTTGGCGACGCCAGCGCGATCTACGTGCTGATGCCGATGCGTGTATAACGCTGGCGATCATGGAGCGGGCGGTTCGGGTGCCTTTCGGGGACGATGACGTGGCGCGTACGGCGGTTCGGCGTCTGACCCTCACCGGGTTCCGCTGCTATGCGCGGCTCCGGCTCGAACTCGGACCCGAGCCGGTGGTGCTGACCGGGCCGAACGGCGCGGGCAAGACCAACCTCCTCGAGGCGGTGTCGTTCCTCACGCCGGGTCGCGGATTGCGCCGGGCGAAGCTCGCCGAAGTGGCGCGGCGCGGCGGTGCGGCGTCGTGGGCGGTGGCGGCCGAGGTGGAATCCGCCGGGCAGGCGACCGCGATC
>LUYR01000562.1 GCA_001603335.1 Rhodospirillales bacterium Alpha_05
GATGCGCGTCCGGACGCCAGCAGCGCACCGGAATCGGCGTCCCGGACGACGACCTTGCAGCTCTGGGTCGAGGAGTCGACCCCAATCACCCTTGCCATGGCGTCAGCGGGCGCCGAGGAGGTGTTCGGTGGCGAGTTGTTGGAGTCGGACGAAGCCGTAGCCGTTGCCGTTGTAGTGGGCCGAGGTGTTGAAGTCTTCGTAGGCGGTCGGGTCGCTGAGCAGGTCGGTGTAGGTCTCTCCGTCGGCGAGGGTGGGCACGGACAGTTCGGGTACCTTGGCCGCGGCCAGTGCTTCCTGCACCTCCGGGTCGGCCCGGAACGCTTTGGTGCGCTGTTTCAGCAGCAGGTAGGTGTGCATGTTCGCCTGCACCGAAGCCCACACCCCGGTCTCGTCCTCGGTCCGCGACGGCTTGTAGTCAAAGTGCCGCATCCCGGTATAGGCCCGGCCGCCGCCAGGGCCGCCGTTCTCCAACAAGTCGACCAGCGCGAACGCGTTGTGCAGGTCCCCATGACCGAACACCAGGTCCTGGTCATACTTGATCCCCCGCTGACCGTTCAGATCGATATGGAACAACTTGCCGTGGTACAGCGCCTGCGCGATCCCGGCAGCGAAGTTCAACCCGGCCATCTGCTCATGACCCACCTCCGGGTTCAACCCCACCAACTCCGGACGCTCCAGGCTGGAGATGAACGCCAGCGCGTGGCCGACGGTCGGCAACAGGATGTCGCCGCGCGGCTCGTTCGGCTTGGGTTCGATCGCGAACCGGATGTCGTAGCCGGAGTCGACCACATACTCACCCAGCAGGTTCACCGCCTCCCGGTAGCGTTCCAACGCCGCCCGGATGTCCTTGGCCGCGTCGTACTCCGCACCCTCACGACCACCCCACATCACGAAGATCTTCGCGCCCAGCTCGGCAGCCAGATCAACGTTGCGCAGCACCTTCCGCAACGCGAACCGGCGCACGGAACGATCATTCGAGGTGAACCCACCATCCTTGAACACCGGCTGACTGAACAGATTCGTCGTGACCATCGGCACCTTCAGCCCGGTCGCCTCACAGGCCGCCTTCAACCGGTCGATCTGACCCCGACGCTCGGCCTCCGTCGACCCGAACGCGAACAGATCATCATCATGGAACGTCAGACCATAGGCCCCGAAAGAGGCAAGCTTCTCGACCACATGGACGACATCGAGCGGCGCCCGGGTAGGGCCACCGAACGGGTCCGTACCGTTGTAACCGACCGTCCACAGGCCGAACGTGAACAGATCCTCAGGAACAGGACTCAGGACCACGGGAACATCCAATCTCTCGACGGTGAGCATTCGTTGTGCTTCACAACATATCGCATCTGCCCGGTCGAATGCCACCCGCCAGCGCCTGCCTCCCCCGCCGGGACGACTCCGGCGTTCAGTAGGTGACGACCTGCTCTCCGCTGCCGCCGTGCAACCGCCGCGCCGCCTCGGCCAGCGACCCGGACAGGGACGGGTAGACGGTGAACGCCTCGGCCAGTTGGTCGACCGTCAGCCGGTGCCGGACGGCGATCGACAGCGAATGGATAAGCTCGGACGCGGACGGCGCCACCACCACCCCGCCGATCACGATGCCCGAGTTCGGGGTGGCGAAGATCTTCACGAA
>LUYR01000563.1 GCA_001603335.1 Rhodospirillales bacterium Alpha_05
ACGCCCGCCGCGATCGCGCGTTCCCACACCCGCACGATCATCGGTTTTCCGAGAATGTCGGCGAGGGGTTTGTCGGGCAGGCGGGTGGAGGCCATGCGCGCCGGAATCATCACGATCGGCGCGAGTTGGGCGAGGTCGGCGGCGGAAAGGCTGGTCATCATCGGAGTCCTGGGTCTGCGCAAAGCGGCGAAGGCCGACTGTAATCGCGCCGCGCACCCTCCGCAAACGCGATTAGAGCGATGATGGGGTTTCCTGATCTGGATTTTTCCCGCACACTGCCCATGTCAGAATTCGTATTCAAAGACCAAGTGCCGAGGGCGGGGCGGACATCCATGTTCAGGGCGATGGGCAACGGGGCGGCAGGGCTGGTTCTGGCGCTGCTGGTGATTGTCGGAGTTCAGGTTTACGGCAGCATTCTGGTGCCGGTGGGCAGCGACCAACAGATCGCGAAGGTCGAAGGCCTGAGCGCGGCGGGCGCGGCTCCGGCCGAGGAGGCGAGCTTTGCCGAGCTGCTGAGCCAGGCGAGCGCCGACGACGGCAAGAAGGTGGCGAAGAAGTGCGTCTCCTGCCATACCTTCGAGCCCGGCGGACCGGCCAAGGTCGGGCCGAACCTCGCCAACACCGTGGGCCACGACAAGGGCTCCAAGCCCGGATTCGCCTACTCCGCCGCGATGCAGGAAAAGCCCGGCAACTGGACCTACGAGGATCTCAACACCTTCCTCACCAAACCCGCCGCGTTCGTGCCGGGGACCAAGATGACCTTCGCCGGTTTGACCAAGGGCAAGGACCGTGCCGCGGTGATCGCCTACCTCGCGTCGCTGACCGAGAACCCGCCGCCGAAGCCGAAACCCTAAGGCCCTCGCGCCTGGACGTCGTCGCGGCTTCGCTCGCGGACACCTGGCCCACGTCGCTCGCCGCTCCGATCCAGTCCCGAAAATTCGCGAGGGCGGTGATTGGAGCAGGCATAAAAAAAGCCCCCGTTTCCGGGGGCTTTTTTGTGCGTCGGGGCGATTAGGGGATCGAGCAGGGCGACTGGCCGCGGGTGGCGTCGCTCAGGCGGAGCGCCACGTCGAGCTTGGTGATCTGCCCCGCGAGGCCGCGCCGCGCGAGTTCGTGGTAGGTCACCGCGCTCGCCACCAGCGCCTCGCCGACGGTGTCGCACGAGCCCTTGGTCATCGGCGAGGTCACGGTCTGCGCCGCGCCGCCGAGGATCGAGGCCTGCATCCCGGTTTCGTCGAAGGTCACCGGCAGCGGAATGCTGCGGCAGGTCTGCTGCGCGTCGTAGTGCGGGATCACCGCGTTGCGATAGGGGAAGGTGCCGCTCTTGATCGCGTTCACCAGGCCCTGCGAGTCCGCGGTCTGCAGCGGCCGCCCGTAGCCCGCGGTGCGGTCGCAATAGGTGACCAGTTGGAGCTTGGGGTCGAGCCCGTCGATCTGCATGTCGCCGAACGCCACCGGCACCCGCGCGTCCCAGGTCTTGCCGTCGATCGTCACCTTGCCGCGGGCATAGAGGCCATAGCGGCGCTGCGGCCCGGAATTGGGCTCGAACCGCGCGATGATCTGCTCGACCTTGAGCCCGCCCGGGTCGACGATGTTCTGCAGGAACGGATCGTTGCGGGTGGAGGGGTCGGGGAGCGAGAAGGCGCGTTGGGCCTCGTCGTAGGGCATCAGCATCGCATCGCGGAAGTCCGCGTGCGCGCTGGTCGCGGCACACATTCCCAGGCCGGCCAGGATCATCACTCGGCAAACGTTCTTTGCATCCGGCATCGTCTTCCTCCGCAGTCGGAAACAGCTTGGCATAGAGAAGGGAACGCCCGACACGGCGTGCAAGGCGAATCCTCTCCTTCCTCGCAGCATAAACGGAAACTTCGTCCTTCGGTTCCATCGGTTGTTTTTGCCGGGGCGCCGTGCGACGGTGTGCGCCGGAAATTTCAACGGGATGGTGGATCGTGGGTTCGGCCTGGAATTCGATTTCGGCGCACGTGCGCGAGCTGCTCCGGCTCGCCGCGCCGACGATCGCGATGCGCTCGGGCGCGCTGGTGATGCTGATGGTCGACATCGTCATGCTCGGCCGCGCCTCGTCCACCGAACTCGCCTACTACAGCCTCGCCCAGGGGCCGGTCTCGACCCTGATGCTGGGCGCGCTCGGCCTGCAAATGGGGGTGATGATCGTCACCGCGCAGCTCTTCGGCGCGGGGCAGGAGCGCCTGTGCGGCGGGGTGTGGCGGCGCGCCGTGCCCTATGCCCTGGTGATCGGCCTCGGCGTGTCGCTGATCTGCGCCGCCGGGCCGCGCGCCTACGTCTGGCTCGGCCAGACCGAAACGTTGGCGGTGGGCGCCGCCAAGGTCACCTGGATTCTCGGCCTCGGCATCCCGGGCTACCTCGGCTACCTCGCTTCCGGGTTCTTCCTCGAAGGGCTGAAGCGCCCCTGGCCCGCGACCTGGCTGATGCTCGCCGCCAACGTCCTCAACGCCGTGCTCAATGCCTGGTGGATCGAGGGCGGCGCGGGCGTGCCGGCGATGGGCGCGGCGGGCGCGGCCTG
>LUYR01000564.1 GCA_001603335.1 Rhodospirillales bacterium Alpha_05
CTTCGGGGCGTCGAAGCGCATGGGGCCGTCGGCGTGGTAGTGGCGGACAGGAGACTTCGGGCGGTTGACGGGGAGCATCTCGTAGTGGGTGCCGACGCGGTAGCGGTGGGAGTCGGCATAGGAGAAGATGCGGCCCTGGAGCATTTTGTCGGGGGAGAAGCCGATGCCGGGGACGATGTTGGAGGGGCTGAAGCAAGCCTGCTCGATCTCGGCGAAGTAGTGCTCGGGGTTGCGGTTGAGTTCGAGGATGCCGACGTCGATGAGCGGGTAGTCCTTGTGCGGCCAGACCTTGGTGAGATCGAAGGGGTTCCAACGGTAGGTTTCGGCGTCTTTCTCGGGCATGACTTGGACGCAGAAACGCCACTTCGGGAAATCGCCGCGCTCGATGGATCCGAAGAGATCGCGTTGGGAGGACTCGCGGTCCTTGGCGACGACGGCGGCGGCCTCGGCGTCGGTGTAGAATTTGATTCCCTGGAGGGTCTTGAAGTGGAACTTCACCCAGAAGCGTTCGCCGGCGGCGTTGAGGAAGCTGTAGGTGTGGCTGCCATAGCCGTTGATGTGGCGGAAGTCGGTCGGCAGGCCGCGGTCGGACATGAGGATGGTGACCTGGTGGAGGCTCTCGGGGCTGAGTGACCAGAAGTCCCAGGCGGCGGTGGCGCTGCGGAGGTTCGAGCGGGGGTGGCGCTTCTGGGTGTGGATGAAGTCGGGAAACTTGTACGGGTCTCGGATGAAGAAGACAGGGGTATTGTTGCCGACCATGTCCCAGTTGCCCTCGTCGGTGTAGAACTTGAGGGCGAAGCCTCGGACGTCGCGTTCGGCATCGGCGGCGCCGCGCTCGCCGGCGACGGTGGAGAAGCGGGCGAGGACCTCGGTCTTTTTGCCGATCTGGGCGAAGACGGAGGCCTTGGAGTAGCGGGTGATGTCGTGGGTGATGGTGAGTGTGCCGTAGGCACCGGAGCCTTTGGCGTGGACGGTGCGCTCGGGGATGCGCTCGCGGTTCTGGTGGGCGAGCTTTTCGAGGAGCTGGTAGTCCTGCATGAGCAGGGGGCCGCGGGCGCCGGCGGTGAGGGAGTTCTGGTTGTCGGCGATGGGGGCGCCGGCGGAGGTGGTGAGTTGCGAGGGCGTATTTGGGGTGTTCATGGCTGGTATGGCGGAGTGAATCGCGGTCGCGTGATTTGTCGAAATGGGGGGCTTTTTTGAGCGGCTGGTGACGTGGGTCTGGGTCGCGCCGTTGGGATGCGGGCTCGTGGGCTTGTATGGCCTGTGGCCGGCGTTTGCGTGGGTGGGGGCGTTCGTTGCGCGGTACCCGTTAACGAGGTGAGGGGAGCGCCCCTGCGGTTCACCGCGGGGAGTGCGGAGGTAGGCATGCACCCGGCTATGGCGCTCTGTGCGCACGTGTGGCTGGAATGCAGCGTTGACCTGCCAGACCTTCGCCCCATCGAATGGAGACCTTCTGTTTCCCGATGTCCATTCGAGTTCTTCTAGTTGATGATCATGAGCTTGTCCGTGCTGGGCTGCGGCTTCGTCTGACCCAGGAAAAGGACATCGAGATCGTGGGGGAGGCGGAGTGTGCCCAGAAGGCGTATACGCTGATCGGCAAAGTGCCAATCGATGTCGTCGTGCTTGATTTGCACCTGCCAGATGCCGAGGGGCTGGCTCTGGTCAGCCAAGTCCGAGAGAAGCTCTCGCGTGCGCACATTCTTGTGCTTACCGGGATCAGCCCGGCGTCGTTGCGTCCCATTATCCTGGCGGGGGCCGATGGGATCGCCTCCAAGGAGGACCCGGCGGCGGAAGTGGTCCGAGCCATCCGTCTGCTGGTGGCAGGGAAGAACTATCTCTCGCCCGATGCGGTCACGCGGGTCGTCCAGGCAATGCGCGATCCGACGCTGTCCATTTCGCAACCGTCCACGCTTTCGGAGACGGAGACGAACGTGCTGAGGCTGTTTGCCGAAGGCCGCAGCTACAAGGAAATCGCCGATCAGCTCAACCTGAGTGTGAAGTCCATCGAGAGCTATCGCACGCGTCTGACGAAGAAGCTCGACTGCGAGAGCACTGCGGAGCTCGTCCGCTACGCGGTGCGTAAGGGGATCGTCGCTCCCTGATCGGGCTTGGCGGCTGCGCGGGGCCGGAGCCTCTTTTGCCGCGTAGTTGGAGAGTGCGAGGCCCAGTCGGTCGGCGTCATGTCGAGCCCGTTTTTCGTCTGGAAAACCCCAGCGCCTGATTGGGGTATTCCCGTGCCTGCAGGGGATAATCCAACTCAATCGCACGTCGGATCGTGCGATTGAAACCGTGGCCGCGCGTTTGCGGCCACGCATCGGCTTTTCTCTCCAGCATGAAAAAACTAACTATAGGCAAACGCTTGCTCCTGCTTGTCGCCATTCTTGGCCTCGGCGCGAGCGGCATCGGCATCAGCGCGATCCTCGAACTGCGAAACATCGATGGGACGGCTCGCAAAATCACCGGTGACGCCCTCCCCGGCGTGATCGCGATGGGCAAGATCAACCGCAATCTGGCCGAAAGCCAAATCCTGGCCATGAGGATGCAGGCTGAGGTCACCCCGGAGGCGCGGCAGAAATTGAAGACGGCGATTGCGGGATTGTCCTCGGGCAACCACGCCTCATTTGAGGCCTACGAGAAGACGATCACCCAGGAGGAGGACCGGCGCCTGTTTGAGGTGTTGGTCGAGGCACGAAAGGCCAACGGCTCCACGCGCGACCAGTTCTTTAAACTTCTCGAGTCCGACCCCGCCGCGGCGCAGGCGTTTTTGGAAACCTCCCTGCTGTCCACTTACAATGCCTACTCCCGGGCCGCCGAGGAGTTGCTCAACTACAACGCCGCTCTCGCCGAAAACTACGGTGGCGAAATCACGTCCGATGTCACGGGGGCCAATCGGACCCTTTTCATCGCCATCGCGAGTATTCTGGTCGCCGGGATCATCTTCTCGATGATCACGACCCGCAATCTCATCAAGATACTGGCGACGATTTCCGACAATCTGGATGCCGGAGCCCAGCAGACGACCACGGCGGCCGGTCAGGTGGCCGCCTCCAGTCAGTCGCTGGCCGACGGTGCCACGCGCCAAGCCGCTTCGCTCGAAGAAACCAGTTCCTCGCTGGAGGAGATCGCGAGCATGACCAAACGAAACGCCGAGAATGCCGGGCAGGCGAAACAAGCTGCCGGCGCGGCTCGTCAGGCGGCGGATCTCGGGGTGGCCGACATGGGCGTCATGAAGGCGGCGATGAACGACATCAAGGTCTCCAGTGACGACATTGCCAAGATCATCAAGACGATCGACGAGATCGCATTTCAGACGAACATCCTCGCGCTCAATGCCGCGGTCGAGGCGGCGCGCGCTGGAGACGCCGGTGCGGGGTTTGCCGTCGTGGCAGATGAGGTGCGCGGGCTCGCCCAGCGCGCGGCCGTCGCCGCCAAGGAAACCGCCGGCAAGATCGATGGTGCCATCGCCAAAACCTCGCACGGGGTGTCGATCAGCCAGAAAGTGGCGACCAGCCTGGAGGAGATCGCGAAACATTCCCGCGAGGTCGATCACCTCGTGGCCGAGATTGCACTGGCCTCCAACGAGCAGAGCCAGGGCATCAGCCAGGTGACGGCGGCGATCTCGCAGATGAACGAGGTGACCCAGAACACCGCGGCCACCGCCGAGGAATGCGCAAGCGCTTCGGAAGAGCTCAACGGGCAGGCCAGTGCCACGCAGGACACCGTGCGCGAGTTGCTGGTGCTGGTGGGAAAAGCTGCGGCTGAGCCCGCCCCGGAGGCGCAGGTTGCCCCGGCTACGCCGTCTGCCAGGTCCGACACTCCGCAGCGGAAGACGCCTGCTGAAAAGCGGTAGTGTTTTCAAAACTCATCAAGCCTTCTCCCCGCCCTCAAGCTTGTCATCCCGGGGGAGAAGGCGGAATTCGGTGGCCCTGCCTGTGCGCCCGGGCGGGAGAACCCGAGATGAGAATCACAAATCCGGTTGCGGTGGAGCGAGGGCTCGCTGCACTTAACCTCGCTGCCAGAGCATGGCGCTTGCAACACGCCGAGCCCCCTGCAGCTCGCGACCGTCCTCTTCCCTCAACCGGGCCGTTTACCCCATGCCTCACGAACGCCAGCCCGCCCCCGGACTTCCTGGAAAAGACTTTATCCTGGAGAACACACAGGTTCCGTGGATCTCGGCCGGACTCCTCCTGGGGGCTCTGGCGGGCACGTGTTTCATGGTGCTGAGTTATTGGCCCCCGGATGCACTGTATTGGACGCAGCCGGTGATCTGGGCGTCGGGAGTCGGGCAGATGATCGCCCTTTTCGTCGCGCTTCGTCACAGGAAACCTTCGCGCGCGCTGGGCCTCATCCTCGGTGTGACTTTTATCATCCTGGCGTCCGCCAGCCTTTTCACCCGCGGACTTACGCCTACCAACGCCCTCTTCCTTGCCGGCGGGGTGGCGTTGGCCGGACTGCTCTTTGGCGTCCGCGGCCTGCTCACGATGTTTGCGCTCACGGTGCTTCTCATGGCGGCGTCCGGTTATTGCTGGGTTGCCGGGATTGCGCCGTCGGCGAACTTTGTCCCATTGGAGGATCGCACGGCGAGGGCGTACTGGATGGAGCGCACGATCGCCTACGCGGTGATTTCCGGCACGGTTGCCATGACGATCGTCCTCATGGTGCGTCGCCTGCATCAGCAGCATCAGGAGCAGCAACGTACGACGATGATGATTGCGCAGGAGCAGCAGCTGCGGGCGCAGGCCGAGCTGGCTCGCTATCGGGCCGAGGCCGAGGCGCATGCCGCCCAGCACAAGTCCGAGCTGGAACTGCAGAGCATCTTCGCCGCCGCCCCTGTCGGCATCGCCATCGTTTCGTGTGAGCGCGTGATTCTCCGGACCAATGAGCGCCTGGCCGAGCTTTGCGGATATGCCCCTGGCGAGCTCGATGGGAAGCCCACCCGGCTCCTGTACACCAGCGAAGCCCACTATCGCCAGGTCGGCATCGAGCTCTACCGGCAGAACTCCCGCAGAGGGGCGCCGACGACCGTCGAGAGCACCCACCTCCGAAAGGATGGGCGCCTCGTGAACGTGCTCCTGAAATCCGCGCCAATCGAGCCGGATAATCCACGGAGCGACCGCGTGACGATGGTCGTCGACATCACCGAGCGCCACGCCGCAGAGATGGCCTTGCGCACGAGCGAGGCGCGCCTGCGGGAGATCTTCGACCATACCCACGACGTCATCCTCACCTGCCGCGTAGAGCCCGGCGGGCGCTTCGTTTTCGAGGATGCCAACGTCATGGTTGAGGAGTTCGGCCTGCGCCGGGAGGACTTCCAGGCCGGGACCAAGACCGCCGGCGACGTCTTGCCCTCGCCCGAGGCGGAGATCATCGAGGGCCAGCATCGTGAGTGTGTGCGCACCGGGAAGATGCTTGTCTTCGACCACCAGTTGCTCACGCCGGCCGGCCCGCGGACTTTTTTCACCAAACTCGTGCCCGTGGTTGGCCCCGATGGCGGGACCATCATTCGCCTCGTGCGCTTCGCCCAGGACGTTACCGAGCGGAAGAAGGCCGAGGACGCCGTCCGCGAGAGCGAACGCCGCATCCGCCATCTGCTGGCCAACTCGAATGACCTGTGCCTCATCGCCGATGCCGCGGGCAACTACACCTCGGTCAACGGTCCGGTCGAACGCATCCTCGGTTATACGGCGGAGGAGCTCCTTCGCATCAACGGACTCACTCTGATCCATCCTGACGATCTCGATGGGGCCAGGCAGGTATTCGAACAGGCGCTCGCAAGTCCGGGCACCACGCTCTATTCGCAGTATCGCTACAAGCACAGGGATGGCCACTGGGTCCTATTGGAGACGGTAGGCACCAACTGGCTTTCCGATTCCCACATCCGGGGCGTGGTTCTTAACACACGCGATATCACTGCGCGCAAACGCACCGAGGTGTCACTGCACGAAAGCGAGAAGCGCTTCAGCCGTATCTTTCACCTCGCGTTCTCCTCCCTCAGCCTGTCCCGCGAATCCGATGGCGTTTTTCACGAGGTGAACCAAGTCTTCACGCAGCTCTTCGGCTACACGAGGGAGGAGGCCATCGGACGCACCGCGGAGCAGCTCGGACTTTGGGCTGACCCGGACGACGGCCTCCGCGTCGCCGAGATCGATCGGCTCACGGGGCAGATCGAACGCCGGGAGATCCACTTCCGCCGCAAGGACGGCACCGTGTTCATCGGCGCGCTCTCGGTGCGCAAGGTCGAGATCGGCGGCGAGACCATGCGGCTCGCCGCGGTCTCCGACATCACCGATCAGAAACAGGCGGAGCAGGCACTCCTCGAAAAAGAGCGTCGATGGGCCACGCTCCTCTCAAACCTCCCGGGCGTCGCCTACCGCTGTGCCAACGACGCCGTCTGGACCGCCGAGTTTGTCAGCGCCGGCTGCCTCGAACTCCTCGGCCATTCCGCAGAGGATTTCATGGTCCGGCACAGCATCACGCTTGAGGACATCATCCCGCCGGATCAGCGCCAGACCATCCGTGCGGAGGTTGACCGGTGCCTCGCAGTGAAGGCGCCATACAAACTCTCCTATCGCATCCACACCCGCACGGATCGCGAGGTCTGGGTCGTCGAATACGGCCGGGGCATCTTCGAGCCCTCCGGGCGCCTGCAGGCCCTTGAAGGGGTCCTCTTCGACATCACCGATCTCAAGCAGGCCGAGCAGCAGCTCCGGTCCAGCGAACTCAAATATCGCTCGATCTTCGAAAATACCATCGATGGCATTTTCCAGACGACCCCGGATGGCCGGCTCCTCAACGTGAACCCCTCCTTTGCCCGGATGCATGGGTATGTCTCGCCAGAGGAGATGATCCGGGAGGTGAAGGACATCGGCCTCCAGATGTATGCGGTGCCGGAGCAGCGCGAGTACATACGCGACCTGCTGGTCCACTCGGGCCGCATCGACAACTGCGAGATTCAGATGCGCCGCCGCGACGGGGTCTTGTTCTGGGTGCTGTTTAATGCACACGCCGTCAGGGACGAGGCCGGCAAGGTCCTCTATTTCGAGGGCGACCATGTCGACATCACGGAGCGCCGGCAGGCCGAGGAGGCCCTGAGGGAGAGTGAATCGAAGTACCGCGGCATCTTTGAAAATGCCCTCGAGGGCATCTTCCGCAGCACGCACGAAGGTCACTACCTCGCCATCAACCCGGCCATGGCGCACATGCATGGTTATGCCTCGCCGGAGGAGATGATCGAGGCCGTCACCGACATGGCCTCTCAGGTTTACAGCGACCCGGAGGACCGCCGCCGCATCCTCAAGTCACTCACGGAGACCGGCCGCATCGACGCCTACGAATACCAGGCCCGCCATCGCGACGGCCACCTCTTCTGGGTCCTGCTCACCGGTCGCGTGGTCAACGACGACTCCGGCCACCTCCTCTACTACGAGGGGACCTGCCTCGACATCACCGAGCACAAGCGCCTCACTGAGTTGCAGGCCGCCAAACTCCAGGCCGAGATCGCCAGCCGCGCCAAGAGCGCGTTTCTCGCCAACATGTCCCATGAGATCCGTACGCCGATGAATGCGATCCTCGGTTTCACTCAACTCATGTTGCGCGACCCCGAGGCGACCCCGGCGCAGCGCGAACGGCTCCAGACCATCGACCGCAACGGCGAATACCTGCTCGCTCTGCTCAACGATGTCCTCGAAATCTCCAAGATTGAGGCCGAGCGCGCCACCCTCAGGCTCGGCCCGTGCGATCTCCGGTGCATCGTCCGCGATCTCCACGCCCTTTTCGCCAACCGCGCCGAGGCCCGCGACGTCGCTCTTTCCGTCCACGGTCTCTCCGCCCTCCCTGCACGTGTCATCGCCGACGATGCGAAGATTCGCCAGATCTTCGTCAACCTCCTGAGCAACGCCGTGAAGTTCACCGAGCAGGGGGAAATCATCCTCCATATGCATGCCGCCCGTGAAGACCACGAGCGCTGGCGGATCGAGGGCACCGTCACCGATACCGGCCCGGGGATATCCCCGGCGGAGATGGGCCGGCTCTTCCAGCAGTTCGAGCAGACCGAGACCGGGCGCAAGGCCGGCTGCGGCACCGGGCTCGGCCTCGCAATCAGCCGTGGCTTTGCACGCCTCATGGGCGGCGACATCACCGTGGAAAGCGTGCCGGGGCAGGGTAGTGCCTTTCATGTCACCCTCTGCGTCGGCGCTGTGCCCGACGATTCCGCCCCGGTACAGGAAGCCCCACGCGGGCGCATCCTCCACCTCTCTGCCGGGCAGCCTGTCTTCCGTATCCTCGTCGTCGACGACCAGGAGGACAGCCGGCGGCTCCTGCGCGAGCTCCTCGGGGGCGCCCATTTCCACGTACAGGAAGCCTCCGATGGGGCCGAGGCCGTGACCCTTTTCCCGCGTTGGGCGCCGCACTGCATCATCATGGATCTGCGCATGCCCGTCATGGACGGTCCAACCGCCATCCGGCGTATCCGAGAGCTCGATCCCTCCCGCCGTGTGAAGATCCTCGGGCTCTCCGCCAGCGTGCTCCGAGACGAGTCCGCGCCCCTCGATGGCATGGACGACTTCCTCGGAAAACCCTTCCGTGACGACGAGCTGCTCGGGCGTGTGGGTGCCCTCCTCGGCGCCCGCTACGACCGCAGTACGCCCCCCCAGCCTGACAGTGCCCCCGCTGCCCTGGGCGCGATCCCGGCTCCGTTTGTCGAACGGTTCCGCACTGCCATCGCCGCTGCCGATCTCGAGGCCGTGCATGCCCTCCTCGACGAGATGGGTCAGCATCACCCCGACCTCGTCAAAGACCTTCGCCCCCTGGCCGACTTGTTCGACTGGGATTCCCTCAACCGCCTCCTGCCGCCTGCAGTTTCGGCTCCGCCTCATGACCACTCTCCCAGCTGACTCCCCGCCTCCCGCCCCCAGCATCCTCGTTGTTGACGATACCCCCGCCAACCTCCAGCTGCTCGCCGGCATGCTCAAGGGGCACGGCTACCGAGTGCGCCCGGTCAACAGCGGCGAGCAGGCACTGCGTGCCGTCGAGATCCAGGCTCCCGACCTCGTCCTCCTCGACATCACGATGCCCGACATGGACGGCTACGAGGTCTGCCGCCGCCTCAAGGACAACGAACACTGGCGCGACATCCCCGTGCTCTTCATCAGCGCCCTCAACAGCACCGACGATAAGATCCGCGCCTTTCGGGCCGGGGGAGTGGACTACGTCAGCAAGCCCTTTCAGTTTGAGGAGGTCGAGGCCCGCGTTCGCACCCATCTCGAGCTCCTCCGGCAGAAAAGGGAGCTCGCTGAGGCCCTCGCCCGCATGCGCCAGCTGCAGGTCCTGCGCGACAATCTGGTCCACATGGTCGTGCACGACATGCGCTCGCCGCTCATGGCGGTTCAGATGGCCTTGGCCCTACTCGAAGAGGGGCAGGACGCGAGCCCGGGTTCCGAGGTGGAAATGCTGGCGACCGCTCGCCGCGGCGTCCAGCAACTCGTCGAAATGGTCGCCCAGATCCTCGACATCAATCGCATGGAGGGAGGGCAGATGCAGCTTGATCTCCGGCCCTTCGATCTGGCCGCCCTCGGTCGCGAGGTGGCCGACAGCCTCCGTCCGCTCGCCGCTACGAGGTCGCTCGTCGTCGCGCCTACGGGCCCCGTCCAGGCATTTGGCGATATCGATGTTGTCCGGCGCATGATCGCCAACCTCATCGCCAACGCGCTCAAGTTTACGCCTGAGTCGGGCTCGGTCGTGGTGACTGCCGCCGGCGCCGCCGAGGATGCCCGGATCTTTGTCAAAGACAGTGGTCCGGGTATCGACCCGGCCTTCCACGCGCGTATCTTCGACAAATATACGCAGATCGAAGGGCCAGCCAAAAAGGCCGGCGCCGGGCTGGGGCTCACCTTTGTGAAAATGGCCGCCGAGGCGCACGGCGGGCGGGTCTCTCTCGAAAGTGCTCCGGGCCAGGGCAGCACCTTTGGCCTCGTGCTCCCGGCTCCCGCCTCGGCGTAGCGGCTCAGGTTCTCACGCCGAAGGCATCGTTGGCGACATCCGGTCGATGCGGCGCAAGATGCGGCCTACTCCGACTGCTCGGTCGCCGGCAGGGCTTTTTTGGCTTTTGCGCCAAGGGACTTCAGGTCTTCGACTTGGCCGAGGAGATTGCCGGGGCCGGTCTTGAGTTTGCCGAGGGCGTCGTCGTAGGACTCGCGGGC
>LUYR01000565.1 GCA_001603335.1 Rhodospirillales bacterium Alpha_05
CTGCGGCTCGCCCTTCACCCGCCAATAACCGCGCGCCATCTTGATCGCGGTGTCGGCGGATTCGGAGCCGGAGTTGGTGAAGAAGACGTGGTCGAGGTTGCCCGGCGCGACCTCGGCGAGGCGGGTGGCGAGCTCGAAGGCGAGCGGCTGGCCGATCTGGAAGCCCGGCGCATAGTCCATCGACACCATCTGCTGCGCCACCGCGTTGGCGATCTCGGGGCGGCTGTGGCCCGCGCCGCAGCACCAGAGGCCCGAGAGGCCGTCCACCAGGGTGCGGCCGTCGGAGGTGGTGTAGGTGCAGCCCTTGGCGCCGACGATCATCCGCGGGTGCGCCTTGAACCAGCGGTTGGCGGTGAACGGCATCCAGAGGGCCGAAAGGTCGTTGGGTTTGGTCATCACGTTCATGGTCCATCGCTCCATCGCGAAGGGGGCGCTGCCGCGCCGAGAAATCTGGGTTGAGGTAGGGTAGGCGCGGGTGTAGTTTTGTTAAATACAAAACGAATCACCAAAAGATAAGGTATCGCTCAACCATGGCCCGGGCTTCCACCTTCCAGGTCGGCACCGTCGCCGACGCCGATCTGCGGTTGCTGCGGGTGTTCCGCACCGTCGTCGAGCGCGGCGGCTTCGCCCCCGCCGAGGCGGAACTCAACGTCACCCGCTCGGCGATCTCGCTGTCGATTTCCGACCTCGAGAAGCGCCTCGGCCTGCGGCTCTGCCGCCGCGGGCGCGCCGGGTTCGCCCTCACCGACGAGGGGCGGCGGGTTTACGACGCCCTCGTGCGGCTCCTGAACGGGGTCGAGAACTTTCGCGCCGAGGTTTCGGCGATCCACGCGCGGCTCAAGGGCGAGCTCGCCATCGGCCTCACCGACAACCTCGTCACCATGCCGCGGATGCGCGTCACCCACGCCCTCACCGCGCTCAAGAAGAACGGCCCCGACGTCGCGATCCGTATCCGCATGGCGCCGCCGTCCGACGTCGAACAGGGAGTGCTCGACGGCCGCCTCCACGTCGGGGTGATCCCCGAGCTGCGCCGCCTCCAGGGCCTCGACTACCTCGAGCTCTACCAGGAGGACGCCTTCCTCTACTGCGCCGACACCCATCCGCTGTTTTCCCGCGCCGACGCGGCGATCGGCGTCGAAGACCTCGCCGCCGCCGACGCGGTGATGCCCGCCTACGTTCCGGCGGGCGAGATCGCGCCGTTGTTGCAGCGCCTGACCTCGTCGGCGATCGCCACCGACCGCGAGGGCATCGCGTTTTTGATCCTCACCGGCCTCTACGTCGGCTTCCTTCCCGATCACGTCGCGGCGCGTTGGGTAGGCGAGGGGCGGATGCGTGCGATTCGCCCGGACATAACCGGATATGTTACACGTTATGCGGTTATTACGCGCAAGGGTGGTCGCCCGAACATGGTATTGGATACGTTTATGGAAGAGGTTGCCCGGAACGCGGAATCGTAAATCGCCTAAATTCGCGGCAAACCTGGAGAAATCCGGCACAATCTTGCTTTTCTTAAGGTTTTCCGGCTATAAATCGCGTCGATAGAGGGAAACTGCCGGACCTCCCGCGAGAGGAGCGCCGGCGCGGGCAGAACAGCGAAGTGCCGGTCGTCGGCAAAATCGCGGCGCACCCGCAGGATACGCGGAATCGACTTTGGCGAAAGTCCACGAGACGGCAAGCCGCGGTAACGACGCGGCAGTTTTGGCGCAACCCGACGCCG
>LUYR01000566.1 GCA_001603335.1 Rhodospirillales bacterium Alpha_05
GTGTTCGGGGTGTTCTACGACTACGCGACGCTGCTGCTCGAGCTCGGCCGCGCCGACGCCGCCCTCGACGTCGCCCGCAACGCCCAGGCGGTCGAGCCCGACCACCCGATGGCGGCGAGCCTGTTGCGCACCGTGGTGCTGCTGAGTGGCAACCGCACAGCCTTCGCCAACTAGCCTATTCGCCGAAGCGGTTCATCCCGAGGCCGTTGAGGTCGATCGCCGGGGTCTGGCCGACCACCGCGTCGGCGATCGCATCGCCCGCGCCCGCCGCCATCGTCCAGCCGAGCGTGCCGTGGCCGGTGTTGAGCCACAGGCCCTTGACCGGCGTGGTGCCCATGATCGGCACGGAATCCGGCGTCGAGGGGCGCAGTCCGGCCCAGAAGTTGGGTTCGGCGTAATCCGACGCTTCGGGGAACAGGGCGCGGGTCTTGTCGAGGATCACCTGGGCGCGG
Source organism: Rhodospirillales bacterium Alpha_05 (assembly GCA_001603335.1). Lineage (GTDB taxonomy): Bacteria > Pseudomonadota > Alphaproteobacteria > Rhodospirillales > Rhodospirillaceae > Oleispirillum. Next base: position 453 of record LUYR01000566.1, read on the forward strand.
CGCGGGTTGATCTCATCGCTCCAGCCGTTGAGTTCGGCGGTTCCGGCGGCGCGCAGGCGCTCGCCGAAGCGCGAGAACACCATCTTGTTCTCGTCGTCGATCAGGCTGACGGTCGGCGCGGCGGTGCGGCCTTCGGTCGAGACGGTGATCGAGTAGCCCTTGGCCGGGTAGATCGGCAGGCCGAAGCCGACGCTCTCGGTCATCTTGCCCGAGAAACTGCCGAGCGAGAGCACAGCGGTGTCGCAGGGGATGTGCTCGCCGCCGGAAACCTTCACCCCGGTGAGGCGGCCGTCGGAGGCTTCGAGGCTACGCACCGTGACGCCGAAGCGGAATTGCACGCCGAGCTCGGCGGCGGCCTTGGCGAGCTGTTCGGTGTAGATGTGCGCATCGCCGCTTTCGTCCGACGGGCTGTAGATGCCGCCGACGAGGTCCTTCGCCGCGTGGGCGAGGGCGGGTTCGATCGCGACGCACTCGTCGGTGGTCTTGATCTGGCGGTCGAGGCCGAGGGCGTTCATCGCTGCGTTGCTCTTGCAGGCGGCCTCGAACTCGCGCGGATCGCGGTAGAAGTTGAGAATGCCCTCGGTGCGCTGGTCGTAGGCGAGGTTGGCGTCGATGCGCCACTGGCGCAGCACCTCGCGGCTGTGCATCGCGACGCGCAGCGCACGCTCGAGGTTGCGCCGGCTTTTCGCCGCCGGAGTGTTGGTGAGGAACAGCAGCCCCCAGCGCCAGAGCGCGAGATCGGGCTTCCAGATCGGCAGATAGAGCGGCGCTTCCGGTCGGCCGAACCACTTCGCCAGCTGGTGCGGCGTGTTGGGCGTCGCCCAAGGGGTGACGTGGCAGGCGGAGATCTGGCCGCCGTTGGCGTAGCTGGTTTCAAGGGCGGGCGCGGGCTGGCGATCCAACACCAGAACCTCGACGCCGCGCCGGGCCAAAGCATAAGCGGTGGAGACACCGACGACGCCGGCCCCAAGAACGATCGCGCGCATGAAAAAGCGAACCCCGAAATGACGAGTGCGGTACCGCGTCTTTGCTGCGACGCGGCGGGGGTGTACTTTGGACCCAACCCCATTCCGGCGCAAGTCGCAGAGGCCCCCGTGACCCAACCCGCGATCGAGTTTCTTCATCCCGCCCAATTGCTTCTCCTCAACCCCGCGCAGATGAGCGCGGCGGACGCGTACGCGGTCGAACACGGCACGCCGGGGGTGACCTTGATGGAGAATGCGGGCCACGCGGTAGCGGATGCGATCATCGCCCGCTGGGCGCCCTGCCCGGTGGCGGTGCTGTGCGGACCGGGCAACAACGGCGGCGACGGCTTCGTCGTCGCGCGGCTGCTGGCGGAGGCGGGCTGGCCGGTGCGCGTCGCCCTGCTCGGCGCGCGCGAAAACCTTGGCGGCGACGCGGCGCATCACGCGGCGCTGTGGGACGACGCGGTGGTCGAACTGACTCCGGCGTGTCTCGACGGTGCGGAACTGGTGGTCGACGCGCTGTTCGGTGCGGGGTTGAACCGCCCGGTCGGTGGTGCGGCGGCGGAGGTTCTCGCGGCGGTGAAGGTTCCGGTGGTCGCGGTGGACGTGCCGAGCGGCGTCGACGGCGACACCGGGCAGGTGCGCGGCAAGGCGGTTCCCGCCGCGCTCAGCGTCACCTTCTTCCGCAAAAAGCCCGGGCACCTGCTGCTGCCCGGCCGCGCCCTGTGCGGCGAAACCCTGGTGGCCGACATCGGCATTCCCGCAGCGGCGGCACTTGGCGTCGGCGCGCGCACCTGGCGCAACGCTCCGGGGCTGTGGCGCCTGCCGCGCCTCGAGGCCGACAGCCACAAATACACGCGCGGCCACGTTCTTGCCGTCGGCGGGCCGATGACCGGCGCGACCCGGC
>LUYR01000567.1 GCA_001603335.1 Rhodospirillales bacterium Alpha_05
AGCCGGCGACGTGGGCGCGGCGGCCAGCCTCGCGCGCTACGTCGAGCGCCTCGCCCGCGCCACTGCGGCGGTGATCAACATCCTCGACCCCGAGGTGATCGTCTTGGGCGGCGGCCTCTCCAACCTCGAATGCCTGTACCGCCAAGTGCCGGAGCTGTGGCCGCGCTTTGTCTTTTCCGACACCGTGGAGACCCGGCTGGTGCCTCCATTGCACGGCGATTCCAGCGGCGTACGCGGCGCGGCCTGGCTTGGGCGGCTGGCGGTCAGCTAGGTACATTTTGCCCACCATGGTTGCCGAAGCGGCAACTTTTGCCGATTTCCGGTTGCCGCAAGTCCTTGTATCTTAACGAAGGATTAAGGCATGCCGGATGCATTGGGAACGTATTCCCGCGAGTTGCCGCGGGAACCAACGCAAATCCTCCAGGCTTGTTACCTGACGCTTCACCATCGAGAACTGGATCGCACGATGCGCGCGCTCTATCCGCTCCCCACCCTCAGCATGCCGCCCGCGAGCAGGCAGCTGGGCATGGCTGCGGACTTCGACGAGCCGTTCATCGCCGCCGACGAAGCCGAGATCATCGCCCTGCCGCCGCCGCCCGCCGCGCATCCGGTGCGGGCGATGAGCCCGCGCGAGCTGGCTGCGCTGGCACACGAGCTTTACCTCGACGGCAGCCTCGACCTCGACGACTACCTGCTGCTCGGCTTCCCCTCCGAGCTACACCCGGCATTCGACCGCACCATCGGCGCGCTCACCGGGCGCAAGGCCCAGCCCGACCGCCAGCGCGACCTGATCCGCGAGTGGGAAAACCGCCTCGCCGATCTCCATGAATCGTCCGCCCCGGTGCCCGCGCTGATCGACCGCGCGCGGCGCACCCTCGGCCTGCTGCGCTGGCTCGAAACCCCCGCCCTCGGCAAGCCGAGCTAACCCGCCGCATCCCCTTTCAGCCGCGACGGCAGGAGTTCGCCCGACTGGTCGAGAACCGGATAGGCGGCGGCGACGAGGTGCGCGTTGATCCGCCGCAGGTCGCGGAGAACGTCGAGGTGCAGCGAACTCGAGCCGACGCTCTCCGCCCGCCCCGCCCGCAGCCGGGCGAAGTGCTCGCGGGTGGCGCGCGCCTCGAGGTTCCGGATCACCTCCTTTTCCCGCATCAGCATCTTCGCCGCGCGCTGGTCGCCGGAGATGAACACCGCCGCTGCAAGGCGCTGGGTGTCGGCGAGGCGCTCGAGGATTTCCGCGAGGTCGGCGGCGCCTTCGTCAGAGAACTTGAGCTTGCGGCGAATTTTGCGCTGCGCCGTCTCCATCAGGTTGCGGTCGATGATGTCGCCGACGTGTTCGAGGTTGATGGTGAAGGAGAGCACGTCGGTCACCCGCTGCGCGTCGCGCGCATCCAGCTCCTCGATGGCGATCTCGGTGAGGTAACGCTTGATCCGGTCGTGCAGGCGATCGAGCACGTCGTCCATGCGGCGGATCTCGCCCACCAGCTTGCGGTCGTCGGTCTTGAGCACGCGGTGCGCGCCCTTGAGCATGGTTCCGGCGGTGTCGGCCATGCGCAGCGCCTCGCGCGCCGCGTTCGCCACCGCGACGTGCGGCAGGCGCAGCGCCGCCGGGTCGAGATAGAGCGGCTGGGCCGGAT
>LUYR01000568.1 GCA_001603335.1 Rhodospirillales bacterium Alpha_05
CGGGCGGGCGGTGCTTCTCGTCGACGACGTGTTCACCACCGGTGCCACCGCCGAGGCCTGCGCCGCCGAGTTGCGGCGCGCCGGAGCGGGGGCGGTGGACCTCCTCACCGTCGCCGCGGCGGAGCGGAAGCCTTGATTTTCCGTCGTCTCTTCCACACATGCCGATTATATGAATTTCGTCATAAGGAGGAACGGCCAGAATGCCGAACATCGAAATCTACACCACCCGGATCTGCCCCTACTGCGTCCGCGCCAAGGCGCTGCTGAAGCGCAAGGGCCAGGAATTCACCGAGATCGACGTCTCGGAAGACGACGATCTGATGGGTAAGATGGTCGAGCGCTCGGGTGGGCGGATGACCGTGCCGCAGATCTTCATCAACGACCACCATATCGGCGGCTGCGACGACCTCTACGAAATGGATCAGGCCGGCAAGCTGGACCCGCTCCTGGCGTCGTGATATTTCGGTCCGGCGTTTTGGAAAACTGACCGGAGTTCGATCGGATGAGTGCTTTCGCGGTAGCCTGCCTGCAAGTCAACGCAAGCGACGACATGGCTGCGAACATCGCGACCGCGCTCGAACTCTCCGCCGAGGCCGCCGATGCCGGGGCGGACCTGATCCTGATGCCGGAAAACGTCTCGATGATGACCTGGGGCTCGGCGGCGATCCGCGCCGCCGCGCGCTCCGAGGACGAGCATCCGGCGCTCGCCGCGTTCCGCAAATTCGCCAAGGACCGGCAGATCTGGATGCACTGCGGCAGCCTCGCGGTGCCGACCGCCGACGGCAAGGTCCACAACCGCACCTACGTGGTCGATCCGGAAGGCCGGATCGCCGCGCTCTACGACAAGCTCCACATGTTCGACGTCGATCTCGGCAATGGCGAAAGCTATGCCGAATCCCGCACCTTCGCGCCCGGCGACCGTGCCGTCGCGGTGGACCTGCCGTGGGGCCGCCTCGGCCTGTCGATGTGCTACGACCTGCGCTTCCCCTACCTCTATCGCGCTCTCGCCCAGGCGGGCGCGGACTTCCTCGCGATTCCGGCGGCGTTCACCAAGGTCACCGGCGAGGCGCACTGGCACGTGCTGATGCGCGCCCGCGCGATCGAGACCGGCTGCTTCGTCTTCGCCCCGGCGCAGACCGGCACCCACGTCCACGATCGCCGGACCTTCGGCCATTCGCTGATCGTCGCGCCCTGGGGCGAAATTCTCGCCGACGGCGGCGAGGGCGTCGGCTTCGTCATCGCCGACATCGACCCCACCCTGGTCGATGCCGCGCGCGGCAAGGTGCCCGCGCTTTCCCACACCCGCAGCCTCGGCCCGGTGGAGATCGCCGCGCCCGCGCGCGCCGACGCCCGGCCATGATCCGCTTCGCGCTCAAATGTGCCTGCGGGCATCGTTTCGAGTCGTGGTTCCGGGATAACGCCGCGTGCGAGGCGCTGATGACGGCGGGGCACCTGAGCTGCCCCGCGTGCGGCGGGGCCGACGTCGCCAAGGCGCCGATGGCGCCGTTCGTCAGATCGGAAG
>LUYR01000569.1 GCA_001603335.1 Rhodospirillales bacterium Alpha_05
CGCCGCCGCGCCCGACGCGGTCCGCCATCGTCGCGAGGACGAGCGCGGCGGCCATCGCGCCCGCCGTCACCACCGCCGCGAGCACGCCGGAGCGGATCACGGTGTCGCCGTAGCGCGGATCGGCGAGGACCTCGGCGTAGTTGGCGAGGCCGACGAACTCGGTGGAGAGGCCGAACGGGTCCTCGCGCAGCAGCGACTGGAACACCGCCATGCCTGCGGGCCAGATGAAGAACAGGAGGGTGACGGCGATCTGCGGCGCGATCAGCAGGTAGGGCAGGCTGCGGCTTTTGAACACGGCGGTGGCGGTCAACGCGCGTCCTCTCGGGGCTGTGCGAAAAAAGGAGGCCGCCGTCGCCAGAGGGGGGAAGCGACGGCGGCGTTCAGGGCGTCTCCAACGGGTGGGGAGGACGGATCAGCCCTGATTGGCCTTCTCGAAGCTGCGCAAGAGCTTGTTGCCGCGCTCGACGGCGGAGTCGAGCGCGCTCTTGGCGTCGGTCTTGCCCGCGAACACCGCTTCCATCTCGCCTTCGATGATGTCGCGGATCTGCACGAAGTTGCCGAAGCGCAGGCCCTTCGAGTTCGCGGTCGGGGTCTTGTGGGTGATCTCCTGGATCGAGACGTCGGTGCCCGGGTTCTTGTCGTAGAAACCCTGCTTGCGGGTCAGTTCGTAGGCCGCCTTGGTGATCGGCAGGTAGCCCGAGAACTGGTGCCAGTCGGCCTGCACGTCGGCCGAGGAGAGGTAGTTGAAGAACTTCGCCACGCCTTCGGATTCCGCCTTCGGGCGGCCGTTCAGCACCCACAGCGACGCGCCGCCGATGATCGAGTTCTGCGGTTCCTTGACCACCTCGGGGGCATAGGGCATCGGCGCGACGCCGAAGTCGAACTTCACGTTGGCCTTGATCCCGGCGTAGGAGGCCGAGGAGTTCATGTACATGCCGCATTCGCCGCTATAGAACTTCGGCGCGGCGTCGGAGGCGCGCCCCCCCGTAGTCGAAGATCTTCGACTTCTGCCACAGGGCGAGATCGGCGATGTGCTTGACGTGCGCCGGGCTGTTGATCGTGAGCTCGGCGTCGAGCCCCGCGATGCCGTTTTCCTTGGTGCCGATCGGGATGTTGTTCCACGCCGAGAAGTTCTCGATCTGCACCCACGACGGCCAGCCGGTGGTGAAGCCGCAGGCCGTGCCCGCCTTCTGCAGCGCCTTCGCCGCGGTTTCCATTTCCGGCCAGGTCTTCGGCGGCTGGTCGGGGTTGAGGCCGGCCTTCTTGAACGCATCCTTGTTGACGTACATCACCGGGGTCGAGCTGTTGAACGGCAGCGACAGCATGTTGCCCTTGGAATCGGTGTAGTAGCCGGTGACCGCGGGGAGATACGCCTTCGGGTCGAACGGCTGTTTGGTGTCGGCCATCAGCTTGTAGACCGGGTAGACCGCACCCTTGGCGGCCATCATCGTCGCGGTGCCGACCTCGAACACCTGCACGATCGCCGGAGCCTGGTGCGCGCGGAAGGCGGCGACCGCGCCGGTCATGGTCTCGCTGTAGCTGCCCTTGTAGACCGGCACGATCTTGTAGTCGGATTGGGCCTTGTTGAAGCCGTCGGCGATGGCGTTGACCTTCTCGCCGAGTTCGCCGCCCATCGCGTGCCACCACTGGATTTCGGTGGCGGCCTGGGCGGGGGCGGTGAGGCAGGCGCTGCCGAGCAGCGCCGTGGCAAAGGTCTTGCGGAGATTCATCGACCGGCTCCTTGATCGCGGACATGGCGGGGCGAAGGGGGCGGGAGCCCCGCTCGCGATCCGCCGAGGTTAGGCCGGGATCGAAGACGGTTTCGGGATGGTTCGATGAACTCTGTGTGAATGCAGTGGGTTATTGGGTCGGGCAGCCGCCGCCCCGGTCGAAGCGCGCGACCTCGGCGGCGATGGTCGTGGCGATGTCCGCCGCAGCCGCGCCGAGGGCTTGGCTC
>LUYR01000570.1 GCA_001603335.1 Rhodospirillales bacterium Alpha_05
GAAGTCGCACGCCACCGGCACTCCGGCGCGCTCCGCCAGCAACGCGCCGTCGCCGATCTGGATCGAGATGCCACGTTCCGGCGCGTGCAGGATGGTCTGGCCATGGAAGCCGATCACCTCGACGCCGCGCCAGTCCTCCGGCGCGACGGCGAGCAGGTCGGCCACCGCCTGGGCATGCAATTCGGTGAGTTCCTCGGCCACCGCCAGCACCTCGGGATGGTCGCGGTCCTCGCGCCCGAAGACGCCCTTGATCCGCTTGCGTACCGCCGCGGCGTAGGGCGTGGTGCGGCGCGGGCCGAAGGCGGTGAGGGTTTCGCCGTCGGTCAGAACCAGGGCGGCGTCGATGCCATCCACCGAGGTGCCGCTCATCAGTCCGAGGCAGATCATCGGGCGGGTGCTCATAAGGGCTGGCTCCTCGCGGACGCATCCGCTAAAACACTCGGGTTTCACCCTTAAGAGCTAGCATAAGTCGAGCATCATGAGCACCTTCAAATCGGCCTTCCTGCAATCGATCAGCGAACGCGGCTACATCCACCAGTGCACCGACCTCGAAGGGTTGGACGCGACCTTGGCGGGCGGACCGATCCCGGCGTATATCGGCTTCGACTGCACGGCGGACAGCCTGCACGTCGGCTCGATGGTGCCGATCATGCTGCTGCGCCGCCTGCAGCAGTCCGGCCATAAGCCGATCGTCCTGATGGGCGGCGGCACCACCAAGGTGGGTGACCCGACCGGACGCGACTCCCAGCGCCAGATGCTCTCCGACGCCGACATCGCCCGCAACATGGCGGGGATCAAAAAGGTGTTCGAGAAGTTCCTGACCTTCGGCGACGGCCCCACCGACGCGATCATGATCAACAACGCCGACTGGCTCGACAAGATTCCCTACCTCGAGTTCCTGCGCGACTACGGCCGCCACTTCAGCGTCAACCGCATGCTCAGCTTCGAATCGGTCAAGCTCCGGCTTGAGCGCGAGCAGCCGATGTCGTTCCTGGAATTCAACTACATGATCCTCCAGGCCTACGACTTCCTCGAGATCAACCGCAACCACGCCTGCCGCCTGCAGATGGGCGGCTCGGACCAGTGGGGCAACATCATCAACGGTGTCGAGCTCGGCCGCCGCGTCGACGGCGTCGACCTCTTCGGCCTCACCGCGCCTTTGATCACCACCGCCTCGGGCGCGAAGATGGGCAAGACCGCCTCGGGCGCGGTCTGGCTCAACGAAGAACGCCTGTCGTCCTACGATTACTGGCAGTTCTGGCGCAACACCGAGGACGCCGACGTCGGCCGCTTCCTGAAGCTGTTCACCGACCTGCCGATGGACGAAATCCGCCGCCTCGAAAGCCTCGAAGGCGCGGAAATCAACGACGCGAAAAAGATCCTCGCCAACGCCGCCACCACCCTCTGCCGCGGTGCCGACGCCGCACGCCAGTCGGAGGAAACCGCCCGCCTCACCTTCGAACACGGCCAGACCGGCGACGCGCTGCCCTCCGTCGACGTCCCCGCCGCGCGCTTCGCCGCGGGCTACTCGGTCGCCGACGCGATGGTCGAGACCGGCCTCTCCGCCTCCAAGGGCGAAGCCCGCCGCCTGGTCAAACAGGGCGCGGTCAAAATCAACGACGCCGCCCTCGCCGACCCGGAAGCCAAGCTCACCGCCGACCAGGCCGTCGACGGCCAGATCAAGCTCTCGGCAGGCAAGAAGCGCCACGCGCTGGTGAAGCTCGCGTAAATACGAAAAAGCCCAGGGGCTTTGCCCCTGGACCCCATTGGAGGGACGAGTCCCTCCAAACCTCCCTTAAGTTTTTCGCCGCGAAGCGGCAATCAACCGTCACGCCGCGTGAAGGTTGATTGCGCTATCGCGCGAAAAACGAACGGGGTCTGGGGCCCTAGGCCCCAGCGGGCGCGGGCAGAGCCCGCATCCCTTCCTTACGCGCTCAGGCGCTCGACTTCCGCGATGACCTCTTCGACGTGACCGTCGACGTTCACCTTGCGCCAGGATTTGGCGACCTTACCGTCCTTGTCGACGACGAAGGTGGAGCGTTCGATGCCCATGAACTCCTTGCCGTACATCGAGCGCAGCTTCCAGACGTCGAAGGCTTCGCAGAGCTTGCCGTCGAGGTCGGAGAGCAGCGGGAAGTTGAGGTTGAACTTCTGCTTGAACTTGACGTGCGAGGCCGCGTCGTCGCGCGAAACGCCGAAGACCTTGCAGTCGAGCTTGTTGAGCGACGCGATGTTGTCGCGGAACGAGCAGGCTTCCTTGGTACAGCCGGGGGTGTCGTCCTTGGGGTAGAAGTAGAGGACGTAGACCTGCCCCTTGAGGCTGGAGAGGGCGACGGGATTGCCCGCGTCGTCGGCCAGCGTGAGGTCCGGGACCTTATCGCCGATGTCGATCATGGAGACTCCTTGGGATCGGGTATTTCGGATGCGGGACCGTCGATCAGCCGGGTGAAGCTGGCGACGGTGCGGTCCGCCATGGTCTCCATCTGTTGCTTCAGGTCGCTGAAATCAACCACGCCGACGACGGTGCAGAGCCGTTTGCGCAAGCCCGCGGGCAGGGTTTCGTCGGAGACCTCGCCCTCGGTGGTGAGGCGCAGCAGGGTCAGCAGGCTGTTCCAGAAGTGGCGGGCGGTGAGGAGTTCGCCCGCGGTCCTGGCGTCGAGGTAGCCGTGCTTAGCCGCCGCCGCGAGCGCCCCGGCGACGCCGCCGTCGAGGATTTCGGGCGCATCGGCGGCGTGGCGC
>LUYR01000571.1 GCA_001603335.1 Rhodospirillales bacterium Alpha_05
CCCTGCCGCACGCGCGCCGTTCTTCACCGGGCTGCTCGCGGTCGCCGTCGCCAGCCCCTGCACCGCGCCGTTCATGGGCGCGGCGGTGGGCTTCGCGGCGGTGCAGACGCCGCTCGTCGGCTTCGCGGTGATCCTCGCGGTCGGCGTCGGCTTCGCCCTGCCGATGGTGCTGCTCAGCCATTGGCCCGCCCTCGCCCGCCGGATGCCCAAGCCCGGCCCGTGGATGAACACCCTCCGCCATATCCTCGCGTGGCCGATGTTCGCCGCCGCGCTCTGGCTCGCCTGGGTGCTGAGCCGTCAGACCGACACACTCGGCCTCTGGATCGCCGCCTTCGTGGTCGGGATCATCGGGCTCGCCGCGACCCTGCCGCGCGTGCGAAAGGTTTCGGCGGCGCTGATCCTGATCGCCGCGATCGGCGCGGCGGTGGTGGTGGAACTCCGCCCCGCACCCAGCCTCGCCTCCGCCGAAACCGCCTATTCCGACTCCCGCCTCGCCGCCCTCCGCGCCGAAGGCAAGCCGGTGTTCGTCGACTTCACCGCCGCCTGGTGCCTCACCTGCCAGATCAACAAGCGCACCACCCTCAACGACGCCAAAGTTCTGAAAGCCTTCGCCGACAAGGGCGTGGTGCTGCTGGTGGCCGACTGGACCCAGCGCGACGCCGAAATCGGCGCGGCCCTCGCCCGCCTCGGTCGCGCCGGAGTTCCCGCCTACGCGCTCTACACGCCGGATCGGGCAGATCCGGCGATGCTGCCCGAACTTCTCACCCCCGGCGCCGTCCTCGACGCGCTCGCGGGCTTGCCGCCGGGCTGAGCCTCCGGCTCGGGCGGCGCACCCTCCACCGCCGCCGGGATGATCTGGTCGGCGAGCAGGGCGTGGAGCGCGGGCACGTGGCTTTGGCCACGGGCGTAGGGCGTCGGGTCCGAGGTCATCACCACGGTGAGCCGTAGCTCCGGCACCACGAACACCATCTGGCCGCCATACCCCCAGGCGAAGTGCACCGCGAAGCCACGTACCCGCCGCGAGAACCAACCGTAGCCATAGCCATACCCGCTCCAGCCCGAAACTCCCTGCGGCGCCCAGCTTGCCGCGACCCAGCCCTCCGGCAGCACCTGCCGGTCGCCGACCATGCCGTCGTTGCGATAGAGCTCGCCGAAGCGCACCAGCGCCAGCGGCGACATCCGCATGTCGTTGCCGCCGAAGAAAATCCCTTGCGGATCGCGCGGCCACGGCGGCAAGGCGATCCCGAGCGGCTCGGCCAGCCAGTCCTCGGCCAGCGCATGGGTGCTTCGCCCGGAAACCCGGGTCAAGATCGCCGAGAGCAAATGGCTGTTGCCGGTGGAATAGATCATCCGCCCGCCGGGGTCGCCCGCCATTGGCCGCGCCAGCGCATCGCGCACCCAGTTGGCGCTCGCCACCCATCCGCCGTAGCTCTCGCCCGAGGTCCGCTCCAGCCCGGATCGCATCGACAACAGGTCGCCGATGGTGATCCGGCCAAGTCGGGGGTCGGGGTCTTGCGGAAAGTCATCCTTCAAAATCGGCGCGATCCGCTGATCCACGCCGCTCAACACCCCGCGCCCGATCGCGATCCCCACCACCGCCGACAGCACCGACTTCGACGCCGACTTGATG
>LUYR01000572.1 GCA_001603335.1 Rhodospirillales bacterium Alpha_05
CGTTTCGCGTGATCCTCGGGCGGGACGCCGCGCCGCCACCCGCGGGCAGTCTCCAGGTGCAGTTCGCGCGGCTCGAGCTGGTCCTCGGCGGCGTCTACCGCAACGCCCTCTGCGACGGCGCGGGTCGGGTGACGGAGCGCGAATTGCGCCCCGGCGACGCGCTGTTCGTCCCCGCGAACAGCTGGAACCGCCCGGCCTGGGATGCCGACGTGCGGCTCCTCAGCATGCTCTTCGGCGCGAAGCACTTCGGTCTCAGCCTGCTCGCGTGGGACGCGGCGCGCGGCGTGTTCGACCCGGTCGAGAAGCACAGCTGCCCGCTGCCCGGCAACAGCCCGCTCTACCACATGATCGCCGCGCTTTCCGCGCTCGACGACGACGAGGCGGCGCGCCAGGACTACCCGCTGCTGCTCACCCGCGCGGTGATCGACTGCGCGCGCAAGCTGATCACCGGCGCGACGGTGGCGGAGGAGCGCCGCGCCGCCGCCCTCCACCGTGCCGCCTGCATCTACATCGAGGAAAACCTCGGCGCGGCGACGACGCGCGAGCGGGTGGCGCGCCAGTTCGACGTCAGCCCCAACTACCTCTCGCGGGTGTTCCGCGACCAGGGCGGCACCACCTTCCTCGACTTCCTCACCCTGGCGCGGATCGGCACCGCGCGGCGGATGCTGGAAAAGTACGACATGCCCCTTGCCGAGATCGCGCGCCATTCGGGCTTCCGCGACGTCAACTACTTCCTCAAGGTGTTCAAGAAGCGTCTCGGGCGGACGCCCTCGGAATACCGCACCAGCATCCGGTCGAAGACCGACGCGGCGAACCCTGCCGCCGACGCCTTCGCCGAGACGGAGACGGCAACATGAGAGTCCTGACCATCGGCGGCGCAATGATCGATACCGTCGCGATCATCAACAGCGAGCGCATCGAGCGCATGGTGATGCTCAACGCCAACAATTCGTTCCTGCTGCTCGAAGAGGGCAGCAAGATCGAGGCCGACGACGTCTCGATGCATTGCGGCGGCGGCGGCGTCAACGCCGCGGTGGCGATGGCGCGCCTCGGCCTCGACGTCTCGACCCTGATCAAGGTCGGCACCGACCAGCGCGCCGAAAAACTCCTCGCCGTGTTGATGGACGAGGGAGTCTCGACGCGCTGGGCGATGCGCGACCACCGCGCGCCGACCGGCGCGTCGGTGCTGGTCGCCTCGCACGACCGCAACGCCGGGGTGTTCACCTTCCGCGGCGCGAACACCCTGCTCGAAGCCGCGGACCTGCGCGCCGAGGCGTTCGCCACCGATTTCGTCTACATCGCCAACCTCAGCAGCAAGTCGGCCGAGCTCTTCCCCGAGATCGTCGCGCGGGCGAAGGCGAACGGCGCGCAGGTGGCGGTCAACCCCGGCCTGCGCCAGCTCTCCGGCTATTGGGCGGACATCGACGCGAGCCTCGACAAGATCGACATCCTCACCATCAACCAGTCGGAAGCCTGCACCGTGGTGCCGCAGCTGGTGGCGCGGGCGGGCGAGGGCGGCCCGGTGCTGGGCGGCGACGACCTG
>LUYR01000573.1 GCA_001603335.1 Rhodospirillales bacterium Alpha_05
CGGCAAGGTCGCCCTCGCGCCCCGGCGCGCCCAGGCACTTGCGCTCGGCGGGGACCGGCGCGGTGGCCTCGGCGATGTGCAGCAGGCGGGTCATCGCGCGCTGCCCCTGCTCGGCGCGCAGGCGGTCGGCCCAGCGCACGAACGGCAGATAGATCGCGACGCCGAGGCTGAGGTTGACCACCTGCATCGCGATGCCCGAGACGTCGCCGGTGGCGACGTAGCCGTTGAACACCGGCGGCGTCGTCCAGATCATCGGTACCGCGGTGTGCGGCAGCCATCCCGCCACCGTCGCGCTGTAGGCGGCGAGGGTCTGCACCACCGGCACGACGACGAAGGGAATCGCGTAGGTCGGGTTGAGCACCAGGGGGATGCCGAACACCAGCGGTTCGTTGACGTTGCAAAACGCCGGTACCAGCGCGAACAGGCAGAGCCTGCGGGTGCCGCCGTCGCGCCCGGCGACGAGCACCGCGATGATCAGGCAGAGCGTGCTGCCCGAGCCGCCGATTCGGGTGAAGCAGTCGAAGAACGTCTTGGTGAAGATTTCCGGCGGCGGCTGGAGCCAGAGGGCAGCGTGCATGTTGGTGAGGAGCGCGGGCACGAACACGCCGTCCTCGAGGGTGAACAGCAGGTTCGGCCCGTGGATGCCGAAGAGCCAGAGGACCTGGCTGAGCAGGGTGTAGGCCACCGCGAGGACCGGGCCGTTCTGCATGTGTGCGAACGGCGCGGCGAAGGCGTGGCTGAGCGCGGTCTGCACGCTGGAAATCTCCACCGACTCGAGACCGGCGCGGAGCGCGGCGAAGGCGAGGATGGTGAGGATGCCCGCGGGCATGGTCGAGACCGCCTCGCGCACCGCAAGGTCGTCGCCGAGGGTACGGATCGGCAGGCGCAAGCCCGGCACCGCGGCGAGCGCGCCGAAGATCCGCGCGGCGGCGACGGCGACGAACAGGGCGACGAACAGGCCGTGGATCAGCGAGAACGACTTGACCCAGGCACCGGTCGCGGCGGGCGCGACGAGGACGAAGAAGCACGACAGCGCCACCGCGATGGTCGCGAGCGGGTTGATGCTGCGCCCGCGCAGGCCGCGTGCGGCGAGGTTGCCGCTCACCACGCAGAGCACGGCGAGGGAGGCGACGCCGAAGGTTCCGGCGACGAGATTGGTGCAGAAGCCGCGCCACCCCAGCCCGAAGATGCCGTCGAGGGCGCGGTGGAGTTCCGGCAGCGGGAAATCCTGCACCATCAGTCCGAGCGCGCCGATCATCACCAGCGGCATCACCATCGCCAGAGCCTGCTGAATCGCGGCCAGGGACGGCGAGTTGATCACGACGGCGTAGGCGCGGGACGCGACGGCGACCAGGCGAGAGCGGGAAGGCAACGACGTAGACCCCCGAACGGCACGGGCCAGAACCGGCCCGCGCACCACCTTAACGCATTAATCTTCAGGGATTCTTAATGTGCGGGAGCTCGGGCGGTGCATCCGGTCGCGCGCTTGGGCAGGCGCGGCAATCCGGCGACTGCCGCGCAAACACCTCCGGGCGCTTCCCGAACAGAGGCTTCGCGCCGCACGGTTCAGTCGGCGATCGGCTCCCAGCGATAGCCCTTTTCGGCGGTCTTGATATAGCCGATGCCGGGGAACGCCATGTGCATCCCGGCGATCGGGTAGCCCTGCGCCACGGCGTGGGCGAGGAAGGTCTTGCGGGTTTCGCGCGCCATCAGCGCGTCGACGTCGAAGACCAGGGAGACGTTGGGATTGGGCAGCTGGAGCTGCTGGATGTGGACGATGTCGCCCCACACCAGCAGGCGCTTGCCCTGGCTTTCGAGCATGTAGGCGGTGTGGCCGGGGGTATGGCCGTAGGCGGGGACCACGTCGATGCCGGGCATCAGCGTCGCCGCGCCGTCGAAGAGCTTGAGCTTGCCCGCCTTTTCATAGGGATCGAGGTTGGTCTTGGCCTTTTCCATGCCCGGGCGGCGGGAGTCGGGCGCGGTCTTGAGCGCGTCCGGGCCGAGCCAGAAGTCCGCCTCGCGGCGTTCGAGATAGACCGTGGCGTTGGGGAACACCGGCTTGCCGTCCACCGCCATGCCGCCGACGTGGTCGCCGTGGAGGTGGGTGAGCAGCACCGTGGTCACCTGCTCGGGCTGGTAGCCCGCCGCGCGCAGGTTGTCGAGCGCCTGGCCGTTGGCGGCCTTGCCGTTGCCGCTGTCGATCAGCACCAGCGACGCGCCGGTGTCGACGAGGAAGGCGTTGACGCCGAGCGGTGCCGGGTCATCGGGGGTTTTCACCCCGGAATTCGGGATTTCCTCGGGGTTGGCGATCAGCTTGTCGAGCGGGCGCATGCCCTGGGCGTCTTTGAGCGTCACCACGGTGAAGTTGCCGAGTGGCATCCGGTGCACGCCGGCGGGGTCCGCCGCGAAGCTCGGGGTGGTCATCAGGGTCATCGCCAATATCGCCATGGGAAGGGTTAGGACTCGCATGACCTCGTCTCCTGGGATCGGTTAGGCCGCGCCTACCCAGGTGAGGTTGCGGTTTGCCCGATGCAAGGGATCACAGCGTCCGGTCGAGTTCGCGCAAGGTTTCGGCCAGCACTCGCGCGCCGTCGAAGAGTTGCTCGGGCGTCGTCCATTCCTCGGGGCAATGGCTGCGGCCGTCGCGGCAGGGGATGAAGATCATCCCGGTGGGGCCGGTGAGGGCGGCGTTGACCGCGTCGTGGCCCGCGCCGCTCGGCAGCGGCATCACGCCGAGGCC